>JALTOP010000436.1 GCA_027000105.1 Planctomycetaceae bacterium
GAAGGATTGGCAACGGTGGTTCTACATCTTCCAGGGAAACAGTTTTCCCGGTGATCGATTTGACAATCATCCCGGCGATTTTCTTATGGCCGTCCATATTGGGATGAATTTCATCACTGAGCAGAAAACGCCATTCCTGCTCGTTCTGTTGACGCAGCAGATCCATCTGTTGATAACAATCGCAAAGCGGCACATGATTTTCACGGGCAACTTTTCGGACGACATTGCAGTATTTGACCAACACTTCGGTCGGTCGTCTTGCTGTGCTGATGACATTGTTCGGAGTGCACAGTAATACTTCTGCACCAGTTTTCCTGCATTTTTGGATGATCGTTTTCAGATTCGCTTCATAGGTTTCTATCGGCACGCGAGTCATATCATTCAGACCGAACATCACTGTCACCAGTGTTGGTTTGTGTCCCAGAACGTCCCGGTCTATTCGAGCCAACGCGTTTACCGTCGTATGCCCGCTGATCCCGGCATTGATCATCGTCAATCGGGATTGGGGATACAGCTTTCTGATCGCAATCCCAACCATATCGGTATAGGCACGACGAGATCCGGTATGATAGTAAACTCCCGTCACACTATCACCGAAACAGACGATGGTGACCGGTTCGCTTGATTGCAACTGTGTTACGGTGTTGGGGAAAGCAGGCTCTGCCGTGAACCCTGTTGTGCCGAACAGGACGCAACAAACAAGAGATAGACAAAACGCATTCAGCATTCGGACGGTTAATGGCATGGCTGGTATCCTTCGATGGCGTGCAATGTGGGACTTCGACTGTTCCCCAGCATCGATAAACACATTTTCCAATTTGACCGCGACCAGTAAAGGAACATCAGTTCTCTGCAGGAATTGTTACGCCTTTGGGAAGAAAGTTGATTTCGCGGTCGTTGGGGATTTTTTCACCGGGAGTGCAACGGCCGTTTTTTACTTGTTGATCCAACAGTCGCAACAATTCTTTGACCTTGGCCGGATATTTATCGAGCAGATTATTTTTTTCCGCCCGGTCTTCTTTCAGATTGAATAATTGCATTGGCGGCAAGCCCTGTTTGATCGCGATGTTATCTTTGGGTGCACTCCAACCGCCACTTCCCGCGCAGAGGCAGAGCTTCCAGTTTCCCTGGCGGATCGCAAAGCGGCCACTGACGGAATGACTGATTAGCGAGTCCCGGCAGGAAGAATCAGCACCACCAAAGACGCCCAGCAAACTGAAGCCATCTTCCCCGCCAGTGCTTTGACGCGGTTGTTGGGTCAACTCTTGCAACGTGGAATAGATGTCTGTCAGGCAGGCCAGCGCGTTTGTCTTTTGACCGGCTTGAATATGACCGGGCCAACGGACAATCAGCGGAACGCGATGTCCTCCTTCGTAAATATCCGCCTTGTGGCCACGGTAGCCGCTACTCGGGTCGTGCCCATGTTCTTTGAGAAGCGGAAAATTTGCCTGGGGAGAACACCCGTTGTCGCTGGTGAAAAAGACGAGCGTGTTCTCATCGATCCCGTTTTCCTTCAATGCAGCAAAAACCTCTCCCATGTGATGATCGACCTGCATGACAAAATCGGCGTACGGGTTGAGCTGGCTCGCCCCCTTGAAAGGCGGTATCGGAACAATGGGAGTATGCGGAGCTGGAAGTGCCAGATAGAGAAAAAATGGTTTTCCCGTTTTTGAATTTGCAGCTTGTTGCTTGATGTGTGTAATCGACTTTCCAAAAAGATGGGGCAAAACTTTATGGATATGAAAATCGGCACCGATCGGCCCTTTGCGATACCACCCGTACCGATCCTCCTTGCTGGTGACTCCTTCTTCCCGGTTGGGCGGTGCGGTAATGCGGCCGGTATCGACCCAAACGTACGGCGGCATATCGAGTGATCCACAATGACCATAGTATTGATCGAATCCGTTGATATCCGGGCCATTATTTACCGGTTTGGTGAAGTCGATTTTCCCATCCACTTTGTGCCAATCCCAACCGAGGTGCCATTTTCCGATCATCGCCGTGTGATAACCGGCGTTACGCATCAGGTGCCCCAATGTTGGACGATCCGCTGGAATGAGATGTTCGCTTTCTCCCCACAGAACACCTTTCGCAAGTCGCGACCGCCAATTGTAGCGACCGGTTATAAGCCCGTAACGAGTTGGCGTGCAAACTGAACTTGGTGTATGAGCATCAAAAAAAGTGATTCCTTCATCAGCCATCGTCTGTAAATGAGGCGTTTTGATTTTGCAATTCGGATTCGTTGGCGAAATATCCCCGATCCCCAAATCATCCGCCATGATGACGATGACATTGGGACGCTCTGCAGCGAGAATGGTCGCACTGTTTGCAAGCAGAATTGAACAGAGAAAAAAAATGGTCCGGTACACAAGTGATTTATCTGTTTTCATTTGTTTTTTCCTGGTCTTACTCTTGTGGGCACTCACAATTTGAGAGCATTTTCTCTACGCTGGTAGGACATGGTAACGTCGATAATACCCTGTTTGGAACCGATAGGGCAGTGTATTCGACATGTCCTCCCAATTTGCTTTTTTGTTGGTCGATATGAAGTAGCTGTTTGCAATTGTTTAGATACGCCGATTTAACTTTCGCGAATCCATCCGACAGTCACTTACGGGACAAAGTTGATACCTCATGTGGTGACTGATTTCATGGTTCAGAAAGGGGAGTCGCGGTATTAACCAGTCCCTTTGCGAGTACATGGTGCATAAAGATAAATGATTAATTATCCGTAAAGATGGCCCGAAAGAACTTGACAAAATATATTCAGATTTTAGGCTGAAGGCTCAGACGCTCAGTAATTTCTGTTTTCCCGGTATTCTGTCGGGAATGGAGTTTCAACCAGGTTTCCGCCAGACGCCCCGCTGGGGTGCTCAATACTTTCGTTACACTGGTCGCCAATCTTTCGAAAAGGTTTATTCCGTCATGCCTGTGCTTCTCAGATATTTAGTCTGTTTGATTATCCTGCTTTCTGTTGGTTGCTTTGGTGGCGGTGCTGATAGGCCCGACATGGGTGACGTTGAAGGTGTTATTACCCTCGATGGTGAACCGCTCCCGGGGGTTGTCATTCTGTTTAAGCCGGAAGTTGGACGACAATCGCGTGCCAAATCAGATGAGAATGGCAAATACAAGGCGATGTACACGATTGATGAGCCTGGTGTCAAAGCCGGTCCAAACTGCAATGTAACAGTTGAGTGGGACATCGACGAATCCGGGCCAGCCATTCCTGCCGAGTGGGGACCGGCAGCCGGAAAAAAAATGGATGTAAAAGCTGGAGAAGTAAACGAGTTTAATATCGACATGGTTTCCAAGAACTAATCTTTCCGGAGGGGGTTCTTTCGGGATTGAAATATACTTCACAGGGGTTTTCTCTTGCGTTCAGAGGGCGTTTGTCCTGTGGCTTCCTGTTTTATGTGATGTTATGGCACTGTCGCCGACCGGCGATGTCTGCTACATCAGTCTGGAGCCAGCAGATGCAAGCTTGCTGATTTTTTTGCCAACTGGATCTCCTTGATGCGCACGCAGGAAGTTTTCGGTTCCTTCGAGTCGTATGTTTTTATGTTTTGGCAGTGGGGAGATAGTCGGTTCTGATCATTTCTCTTCTGTTTCTGTTTTTCTGTATGTGAAAGGGGGATGTTGGTATGAGACTTACAGGTGGAAAAGAGCGTCAAGGTTTTACGCTCATCGAATTGCTGGTGGTGATCGCGATAATCGCAATCCTGGTCGCATTGTTGCTGCCTGCCGTACAGCAGGCTCGGGAAGCGGCGAGAAGGTCTTCATGCAAAAACAACATGAAGCAAATCGGTCTGGCAATGCACAACTATCATGACACTTTTGGGGTGTTGCCCCCCGGTTATATCACTAAAACTCCCTGTATCGGAACGGCACCTGCGGGCAGTTACCCGGCTTCCTGGCCGGCCTGCAACCTGGGTGAAGTTGGACTCTACAGTTGGGGAGCGCTGATTCTGCCCTATGTCGAACAGGCTCCTTTGTTCGAATTGCTTAATGTTGGTGATACACCATTGGAAGTGAATGCTTCAGGTGGGGCTACACTGGCCGCTCTGCAGACTCCGATTCCTGTTTTCCAGTGTCCTTCTGATCCAGCCCCTGGGTTGAATGACTACGAGTCTCCAACGGACAAGTACGATTTCAGGATTCGGGACACCAGTGGAAACGATGTGGAAATTGCCCGTTCCGATTATGTGATGGTTGCGAACGCTTGGGACAGTACGACTCCTGCGGTTGTTCCTACACGGTATGGCCCTCCACATGGTGTGGGCTTTGCAAACTCCAGAATCAAGTTCCGCGATATTACGGATGGGACAAGCAATACGCTGCTCGTCGGAGAAAGAGCCTATATTTACAAGGGCGTCAACAAAGTTGGTGGAGCGACTGTCGTAGGTTTCTCTGGGGCGAACAATGTTCAGAGTACCAGCTATTCCCGTAAAGGGAATGGACTGGCCGCCTTGGGGATTACCTATAATGGTATCAATGCCGTTGTTGGTGGTGAGCACGACGTTCGAGGGTTCAGCAGCAACCACACCGGTGGTTGTCACTTTGTATTCTGCGACGGCTCTGTGCATTTCCTCAGTGAAAACATTGATTATGTCAAGAGCAGTGTTAGTGCACCGAACTATTTCCAGAATGCGAATACAACCTTCCAGAAACTCGCTATTCGCAACGATAACAAAACTGTCGGCGAATATTGATTTATTGAAAAGAGGTATTCGCAACGATGCACCTATAGCGACGGGGTGATCGATGCTTTAGGGAGTTTCGTGTTATCGGCCTGACTGTTTGCGGTGCGTGGAGTTGTGAATTTGAATTGGAAAAGTGCCAGCGGGAGCATCGCTTCCGCTGGTTTTTTGTTTGCAGGTTCGGACCGTTTGAACCGAAGTGTTAACAGACCTTGGCGATTCGTTCGTCCTGTTTTTTGGCAGGCTTCAGCAGTATTCCGATGACATTTTGGACTTCATCGGTTAGTTCGTGTTACTGTTGAGTTTGTCTCACATGGAGGTTATTGTTTGGTCGCTGCCGGGCATCATGTCCAACCTTGTGCAGAAGAAACTCAGTTATCCGGAAGGATCGAACTGGTTGCAAGAAGATGAATCCGGCTGTCTGGGGGGCGTGGTCGATCCTGGTTCCTTTTCAGGAATTGCCGCCCGCTCTTCGTGGCATCGTGTCACGAGGGAATTATTCCTTTTTCATATGTATAGGTAGCCGCGATGAACTCGGAGAGGGAAAAGAAGGGAGCTTGTGCGGATGAGCTTTGTCTCGATCTGGATCGCAAGAAACGTTGCGGATACCCCGAAGCCATTTACGCACCAGGCAAATCCCCGGAATTGCTTCTGAGAGCCTTTACCGAGCTTTACGAGAGCGGGAACCATGCCTTGGCGACACGTGTGACACAACAGCAAATTGAGCATGTTGTTTCTCATCTGGAAGAGGTCATCGTCAATCAGCAAGCGATGACGCTCAGGTGGATGAACAAGCATCGTGGTGAAGGAAAGCCGCGCTCGCGGCAGCCTTTGATTATCACGGCTGGTTCAACAGATCGGCCTGTCGCGGAGGAAGCTGCCGAGACTCTGCGGTGGATGGAATATGAACCGAAACTGCTTTTTGATCTTGGTGTCGCGGGACCACAGCGATTGTTACAGCATGTTGAGGAACTCCAGCAGGCATCCGTCATTATTGTTGTGGCAGGGATGGAAGGGGCGCTCCCTTCGGTTGTGGGAGGATGGGTCGGCTGTCCGGTGATTGCGGTTCCTACCAGCGTGGGTTACGGCGCCAGTTTTCAAGGTGTGACCGCACTTTTGGGGATGCTCAACAGTTGCGCCGCCAACGTCTTCGCCGTCAATATCGATGCCGGTTTCAAAGCGGGATATCTGGCTGGACTGATCTTGCAATAACCATGTCTTGCCTGTTTCGTCGCTTTGGCGGTTCTGTCACAATCCTGCTTGCCCTTCTCGATGGAAAAGAACGGAGATTTTTTCCTGAAAAGGGGGGACAGGAAGTCGGAAACCGTTTCGGGTTCCTTTCATCTTTTTGTTTTTTTTGATTTCTGCGCAGCTGCCCGAGCGAGCCACTTTTCCGGATCTTCCTCAAAAGCAGCTTTGCAGCCAGAGCAGCAGACGTAATACGTTGATCCCTTGTAGCTGACAGCGATTGTTCCGAGCCCCCCGGAAATGATGCAGGTTTTATCTCCGTATCCTTCATCAATGAGTGCAATCGATGTCCCTTCACGTTGGGTTGAAACAGTATCAACACGAATGAATTGATCGCCGGAGCCGCGCTGTCGATAATATTCCAGCAAGTAGCGGTTGTTATTTTTCTGATTGATAACGAATCGCGTCGCTTTTTCATCCGCTGGCTCCGTTTGGGTGAACTCCAGCTTGTAGGTGAGTTGTTGCGTTTTATCATCCCCCTGAATCTCCTTGATGGGGGAGATGAATTTCCCCAGATAGTATCGGGAATCTCCATGCGTATCGGTTACTGTCAATTGATAACGGTCCTGCCCCGGAAGGTAAGTCAAGCGAGCCAGTCGGTAATAGGGGCTTTTGTTGGAGGTCATCACCAATGCGGGTTGCGCGGGATTGGTTCGGAAGTCCCAGACCCATTCTGATTGATCAACCGCTTTGAAACCGCCATACGTTTTCTTGGTAATGCCCCGCCACGTTCCCAGCAGGATTTGCAGTTCTTTCAGACGGGAAATGATTTTTTCAACATCGGACGATCCCGCTTTCGATTCTCCATTTTGATGTTGTGACGAAGATGAAGTGGTTGAAGGGGCCCCTCCAAAGGTGATAACCGGAAGCCCGTTTTCGGTGTCGCCATTTTTTGCGGGACTGGCAGTCTCCAGGGAACCGGTTTCTTCTGTGGTTTCTTCAGCTGTTTTTGGTGCTTCGTTTTTCAACGGCTTTGATTCGGTGGCAGACGCCCCTGCAGGCCCGCCGGAGGAATTCGATTGAGAGCAGCCAGTCATTGACAGAATAAAAATGGACAATGCAACCGAAATTATGCATCTGGAAGAAATTGACATCATGGTAGCAGTCCTGAAAAGGAGAGAAGATCGGCAATTATTTATGACGATCCATTGTTACTTGTTCGTTGTATAACATTTCAACTGCTTTTCATCACGAATGAACAGGTTGCCATCGGAAAAGGCGGGAAGAGCGCGAACTGTCGAATCGCTCAGTCGTACCCTCGTTTTTTCCTGGTAACTTTTGGGGGAGGCAACTGCGATGACCAACTCGCCATCGGTTTTCATCAGGAGCAGATTCGTTCCCACTTTGATAATCGTGGCATAGCCGAAGTCCGCTTTCCGCCAATGTTCTTTCCCTGTAGCGGGATCGAAACAGACCAGATCACTTGGGCCGGCATCCTGGCGACCATCAATTCCGATCAAGGTTCCATCAACCTGGATTGGCGTCGTGTATTGGGAGGCAAGCGGTTTGAGCCCCTGACGCAGAGTCGTTACCTTTTCTGGCTCTATTTTCGCCCAGACATTTCCGATCCCGTAACTGGCCGTCAGAAACAGGTACTCACCCATGAGAACGGGATTCGCACCATTCACGGTCGGCCCGCGCTGACCGAAGTGAAGCGAAAAATGTTCTGTCCCGGTCTGCGGATTCAAACCAACAGTCTGCTCACGAGTAACAAAAACGACCAGCGGTTTCCCGCGGTATTGCGTTAAAACGGGAGAGCTGTAACTTGGTTTCCAGGCTCCCCGTTTCCAAATCGTTTTCCCCGTCTGTAAATCGAAGGCGACAACACCGGCCTGCGTTCTGAACCCTCCGATATTCACCAGCACCAGTTTTTTATAGACGATGGGAGAACTGCCCGCTCCAAAATAACCGACATCGGCTTTGAAGTCCTCGTGTGTTTCCCGTGACCAGTTCACTTTTCCCGATTGCAGGTTCAGACAATGGAGTCCTCCCGATGCCCCGAAAACAATGACTCGATTTCCAGAAATGACAGGGACGCAGAGCGGGCCATCATTGGGGACGATTCGAGGCACGTACGTTGTTTTGAAAGCCTGTTCCCATTTTTTTTCTCCCGAATTTTTATCGAATGCGACTACATGCTCTTTGTCTCCCAAGCGGTGGAACAGGATGGCGTGATCGCCACTGACAGAAACTCCAGCGACGCCACTGCCTACCGGTTTGCTCCAAAGCAATTGGGGACTACCAGATATCCAGTCGTCCGAAAGCGTTTCATCCGGGGAGGCTACTCCATTTCTGCCCGGTCCAAGAATTTGCGGCCAGTCGCCTGCGGACAAATTGTGCATCGGAAGTGTCAGCAATAACAGCAGGCCAGTCAGCACGATATGGGGAACGGAGTTGCTCATCAAATCTCTTTCCGATACAGCAGTGATATTCCGATTATGCAGGATAAACTCTCCCCTGCAGGATGGCCCTGTTCTACCGGAAGTGGTTTTGCGAGTCAAATTGATCTCTTCCTGTTCTCTTCTGATCGAGGCGCTCCGCAGGGCAGAGCATAGGCAGAGATCCACACGTTGTCCTTGCTTACGGAAAGAACCCGACTACCCGGTCTGCATATCGAACCGGGGCTTCATTGGTCGCTCGTCATTCTTCCATCGCGCTTGGGTACTAACTTTCAGAAGTATCGGCCTCGGTTTCGTCTTCTTTTCCCGAATCAGACTCGTCAGCCAGGGAGTTTTGTTCGCTCGGCTCTGTTGAGTTCGTGGACTCTGTTTTTTCTGCTGACGTCGCATCTTCGGCTTCTGTGTTTGCATCGCCGAGATCGGCGGGGATGCGGGCCAGAGCGGCCAGAGAGTCCCCTTCAGAGAGTTGCATGATGCGGACACCTTGCGTATTGCGACCGATTTGGGAGATGTCAGAGACACGTATGCGTTGGATTTTGCCGCCAGTGCTGATCAGCAAGACCTCGTCATCATCGGCAACGGCAAGAATATCAACCACCTGACCATTACGGGCGGTTGTTTTAATATCCCGCAGTCCTTTACCACCACGACGCTGTCTGCGGTATCGCATATTTCCCTTATAAACCTGGGAGGTTTCGTCATCGGACGCATCGACTTCGTCCCCTGTCTCCTGTTCGCCAGCCGAAGTTTGATCATCGGTGTCGATCTCGTCCGAGTCGGCTTCTACTTCACCCGGCCCGAATGAAGTCCTCTTGCCGTGCCCGTGTTCGCAGGCCGTCAGCAGGCACATTTCCTCATCGACAATGACCATGCCGATAACATGGTCACCCTTGGAAAGCGTAATTCCTTTGACTCCCCGCGTATTTCTTCCCTGGGCGCGAACATCGGTATGGCTGAAGCGAATCGACATCCCCGCTGCAGTTGAAAGAACGACGTCGTCTCCAGGGGAAACCTTGACCACATCGATCAATTGATCGTCCTCATCCAGATTGATCGCGATCAGCCCGCCTTTTTTCGGTCTGCTGTAGGCCGACAGGACGGTCTTTTTGACGATCCCTTTTTTGGTCGCCATCATCAGGAACCGTTCATCATCGAATTCGCGTACATCAATACAGTTTGCGACATATTCCCCTTCGGAGAGGGAGAGCAGGTTGACCAGGGCGCGACCTTTTGCGGTGCGGTTTTGCAGCGGAAGATCATAGACTTTCTGCCAGTAAACTTTTCCCAGATTCGTGAAGAAAAGCAGATAGGAATGGGTACTGGCGACAAACAGATTCTGGATGGCGTCTTCTTCATCCGATTTCGCTCCGGTTATCCCCTTGCCCCCCCGGTTCTGAGCTTTGTAAGCCGACCGTTCGGTCCGTTTGACGTATCCTCGCTGTGTCAGCGTGACCACCATGGGGGCCTCGGCAATCAGCTCGTCCCGGTTGACATCGGTCAGTTCGAGATCGCTGATTTCCGTGCGCCGCTTGTCCGGATACTTTCGTTGAAGTTCCTCCATATCTTCCCGTACGACTGCGCGAATATTGTCCTCGTCGGAAAGAAGTTCCAGGCATTCATCGATTTCATCCAACAGCGAACGGTGTTCGTCACCCAGTTTTTCCCGCTCCAGATTCGCCAATGAACCGAGTTGCATCGAGACAATCGCTTCAGACTGGTTGACCGACAAACTGTAGTCTTCCTTGATGCCTTGCTCACGCTGCAGATCTTTATAGCCCCGTTCGCCCAACGCCCGGGCAATCAACTCTCCGGGAACCTTGATTTCCTGCAAACGCTTTTTGGCTTCCTGACGCGAAGGGGATTGGCGAATCGTATCGATAATCTGGTCGATATCGAGTTGCGCAATCAACAGCCCTTCGACCGTGTGTTTTCGCTTGCGCGCTTCTTCCAGTTGGAATTCCGTTCTTCTGCGAATGACAACAACACGATGCCTGATGAATTCAAGCAGCATGTCCTTAATGGAAAGGAGCTGGGGTCTGTTCGCAACCAGTGCAAGCAGGATAATACTGACGGTTGTCTGCAAGGGAGAGTATTTGAACAACTGGGCAAGAACCACTTCTTTGTCAGCATCCCGCTTCAGAACGATATGCAACCGCACCTGCCAACTGGGGACGTTGCGATCAGTGAGATCGACGACCCGAGAAATCCCTTTGACACGTTCGTCTTTGACCAGTGCTTCCAGTTTTTCACGGATACGATCTCTTGTTTCCATGTAGGGGATTTCAGTGATAACGATCACATCAGACTGTTTTTCCTGTTCGAAATGCGTTTTGGCTCGCAACGTGATTGTTGAGCGACCGGTGAGTGCTCCCTGACGAATGCCGTGTCGTCCACAGATAATACCACCGGTGGGAAAGTCTGGCCCCGGAAGAACCTGCAAAATATCATCGACTGTGCAATCCTGATTATCGATGACCAGCTTTACCGCTTCAGCCACTTCTCCCAGATTATGGGGAGGAATGCTTGTCGCCATCCCGACTGCGATGCCGGTTGCTCCGTTGACAAGTAAATTCGGAAAGCGGGAAGGGAGCACCATCGGTTCGAGGCGCTCCTGGTCGTATGTCGGGATAAAATCAACCGTATTATGCTTGAGGTCGGCAAGCATCTCGGCTGCAACGGGGGCAAGCCTGGCTTCGGTGTATCGCATGGCCGCAGGGGGCAAGCCGGCCAGTGAACCGAAGTTTCCCTGTTTATCGATTAAAACTTCACGTGTAGCCCATTCCTGGGCCATCCGCACCAGCGTGGCATAAATTGCCTGATCGCCATGCGGATGGTAGTTGCCCATTGTATCACCGGCAATTTTTGAACAC
>JALTOP010000437.1 GCA_027000105.1 Planctomycetaceae bacterium
GTACAACAACCCTGTTGGCAATTGGCCCGGCCCGATTCTTGATACAGCCATCTTGCAACCGAAAGGGAAATCGAAATTTCTAAACAGGGTCAACGCCCATTTTGCGGAGGTTGAGAAATTGACGGGAGCCACAGCCTCCGATTTTGCCATTATCGATGCAGAAGGAACGAATCGGTGCACGACCATCGAGCCGGGAGAGACCGATTTGCTGCTGAGTTTCGAACGCGACATCATTCTCCCGGCCCGCCTGATCTACGGATTCGGCACCGCCCCGAAAGCAACCTTGATGGATGAATCGGGCAACCGGGCCCCAGCCGTGCAGGTTGAAATAACGGTTGGAAAGAAATAGCGTATTCTCAGTCACCAGTTGGCACAAACCTCCGCAACCTGTTGCAGCTTTCAGATTCCCTGAAAGAGAGGCTCACGAGACACGGCACGGGATACGAGACACGGGGCACACGAAAAAAGACGACAGCCGCGGACATTCGTGCTCATTCCGTTTTCGATGCCCTGTTGACGTCGTTTCGGCAAGACACTGCACCTGCTGAAATTGCCAACCTGCTGAAATTGTTGTCAGGAGCAGCGTTGCCGTTTACTGCATCCAATCCTGCAAGGCTTTCACTCTGGGTGTGGGATCAGTGGCGAAAGCTTCCACCGCTTTGATGACAGCCAGGCATCCGGGGAGTGTCGTCACACAGGGAACGCCATGGGCGACAGAAGCGGCCCGGATGCGGCCTTCATCCGTCTGAGGGCCGCGTTTACTTGGTGTGTTGAAGATGAAACTGATCTCACCATTGGCCATGAAATCGAGCAGATTCGGGCGGCCTTCCTGTACTTTCTTGACGACTTCGACCGGAATCCCCGCCTGTCTGAGGGACTGAGCCGTCCCCGATGTGGCCACAAGTTGGAAGCCGAGTTCCGTCAGTCTTCTGGCTGGTTCAATGATTCGTTCTTTGAAATCCCCTGCCATGCTGATGAATATTTTTCCGGATGTCGGGATGGAAGCTCCGGCCGCGATTTGACTTTTGGCGAAAGCGGTCGCGAATGTTTCATCGATTCCCATGACCTCGCCGGTGGAAAGCATTTCCGGCCCCAATACGATATCGACACCGTGAAAGCGGGAGAACGGAAAGACCGATTCCTTGACCGAAGTGAATGTGGGCCAGATTTCTTCTGTCACTCCCTGTTCTTTCAGGGAAACGCCAGCCATGACCTTTGCCGCGATACGGGGGAGTGATCTGCCGATCGCCTTGGAGACGAACGGAGCGGTTCGCGAGGCGCGAGGGTTGACTTCCAGCACGTAGACGGTGTCCTTCCCCTGTTCCTGTTTGACGGCGAACTGGATATTCATCAAACCATGAACCTCGAGTTCACCAGCCAGGGAGTGGGTGGCGCGGCGAATTTCATCAATCGTCTGTTCACAAAGAGAGTGGGGAGGAATGGCACAGGCGGAATCGCCGGAATGGATACCTGCTTCCTCGATGTGCTCCATGATCCCGCCCACGACAGTTGTTTCGCCATCGGAAATGGCATCGACGTCTACTTCGATCGCATCCTGCAGGAATTTATCGATCAGCACCGGACGATCCGGCGATGCATCGACTGCTTCACTCATGTATTTGACAAGAGACGCTTCATCATAACAGATTTGCATCGCCCGCCCGCCGAGAACGTAACTGGGCCGAACCAGAACCGGGTAACCGATCCGCTTCGCCTGGGCACAAGCCCCTTCGACATCGATGGCGATCCCATTGGGAGGTTGCTTCAGGTTGAGTTGATTCAGAATCTCCTGAAATCTTTCGCGGTCTTCTGCGGCATCGATCATATCGGGCGAAGTACCGATGATAGGAACACCTGCGGCTTCAAGACCGCGAGCAAGGTTCAGGGGCGTCTGTCCGCCGAATTGTACGATGACGCCGTCCGGTTCGAGACGATCGCACACATTGAGGACATCTTCGAGTGTCAGAGGCTCGAAAAAGAGCAGGTCGGAAGTATCGTAGTCGGTCGAAACCGTTTCAGGATTCGAATTGACCATGATGCTTTCGATGCCCAATTCTTCGAGAGCAAAGGAAGCCTGACAGCAGCAGTAATCGAATTCGATCCCCTGACCGATCCGGTTCGGCCCGCCCCCCAGAATGATGATGCGTCGGGGTTTATCAGGTGTGCGGGACGGCGATTCGTCTTCCTGTTCGTATGTTGAATAAAAGTAGGGAGTGTACGCTTCGAATTCGGCCGCACAGGTATCGACCTGTTTGAAAACGGCTTCGATTCCTTCTTTTTTTCGATGCTGGCGGACTTGAAGCTGGGACACATTCAACCAGGAACCGAGCTGCTGATCGGAAAACCCTTCCCGTTTTGCCCGTAAGAGCAGTTCCCGGGGACAGCTTTCCAGATTGGAATAACGGCGCAGTTCCTTTTCCGTCGCGACCAGTTCTTCGAGATGCCTGAGGAACCAGAAATCGATTTGGGTCAGATCGAAAATTTCTTCGATCGTCATTCCGGAAAGCAGCGCATATCGCAAATAGGAGATGCGGTGTTCATTGGGAATCGAAAGTTTTCTGCGAATCTGCTCTTTGGTGGGGCGGGAATCGGAATCCCATAAATCGTTTTTGCCTCCACCGAAACCGAAATGCCCAACTTCCAACCCACGCATCGCCTTCTGGAACGATTCCTTGAATGTGCGTCCGATAGCCATTGTTTCGCCGACCGACTTCATTTGGACAGTCAGTTCAGAATTGGCATCCGGGAATTTCTCGAATGTCCATCGGGGAAATTTGGTGACGACATAATCGATCGAAGGTTCGAAGCAGGCCAGTGTTTCCCGTGTAATGTCGTTCGGGATTTCGTCCAGCGTGTATCCAACTGCCAGCTTGGCAGCGATTTTCGCAATGGGGAATCCGGTTGCTTTGGAAGCGAGCGCACTCGAACGGCTCACACGCGGATTCATTTCAATGATGGTCATGCGCCCGGTTTCAGGATGAACGGCGAATTGCACATTCGAGCCACCCGTTTCAACGCCGATTTCCCGCATGCAGGCGAAAGTGGCGTCTCTCATACGTTGGTACTCTTTGTCAGTGAGTGTCTGAGCCGGTGCGACCGTGACGGAGTCACCTGTGTGCACTCCCATCGGGTCGAAGTTTTCAATCGAGCAGATGATGACGCAGTTGTCGTTGATGTCGCGCATCACCTCCATTTCGTACTCTTTCCAGCCGAGTAGCGATTCTTCTACCAGCACCTCACCAACGGGAGAAAGCTGCAAGCCCTTACGAACGATCGTATCGTATTCTTCACGGTTATAGGCCACACCGCCACCGGTTCCACCAAGCGTGAAGCTGGCACGGACGATCAGGGGCAAACCGATCTCTTCCAATGCTCGATGCGCTTCTTCCATGCTGTGCACAATGGCACTGCGCGGGACATCGAGACCGATTTTCGACATCGCCGCCTTGAACGCATCGCGCTCTTCCGCCTTGACAATAACATCCGCCTTGGCACCGATCATTTCGACGCCGTACTTTTCGAAGATGCCACGCCGATACAATTCCATCGCGGTATTCAAACCGGTCTGTCCACCCAAAGTGGGCAGAACCGCATCGGGGCGTTCTTTCTCAATGATTTTCGCGACATATTCCCACGTGATCGGTTCGATATAGGTTCGGTCGGCTGTTTCCGGGTCGGTCATAATGGTGGCCGGGTTGGAGTTGACCAACACCACCTCATACCCTGCTTCCCGAAGTGCCTTACAGGCCTGCGTTCCCGAATAATCGAATTCACAAGCCTGACCGATCACAATCGGGCCAGAACCGATGATCATGATTTTATGAATATCGTCACGACGTGGCACGGAAGATGTACCTTTTCTGCAAGTCTTTAATATCAAATAACAGTCTCGTGATTGCAGAACGATCCCCCAAATCACGAAAACGGGCGCAAAATCTCAGCAAGGTTAACACGCTTTTTGATAGATTCAAGCCAAGCGGAAAGAATTCAATCTGACAGAGTGCAAAACAGCGCGTAAAACGGTTGTATTCTCCCTGAATCCAGCGGGTCTGAAGCCAGCGGGCATCAAGAAATGTTGATCCTTCCATTTTATTATTGAATGCTCCGTCGGGGCGATTTAGACTGGTTACTCCCGAGGATCGCAATCTCCCTGCAGGTGATGCATGTCACGAAATCCATTCCCAGTATTGAAGTTTATTGCAGATGGAGCGATTGTCATAGCCGCCATTGTTTTCACCGGCTGTTTTTTGGCGGTCATTTATCTGGCCGTGAATGGATATCGGGAACATGGTATTATCGTTGCCTGTGTGGCTCTGCCGCTCTCGTTGGGGTTGAACATCTTTGGTGAACTGATCGGTGTTCTTCTGGCGATTGAACGCAATGGTCGCCTGCAACTCGAACAAAATCAGCAGCCGCGCTTTACTGCGGACTATCCGGTGGAAAAAGGGGGCGCAGCGGAAGAAATCGAACAGGAGCAGCAAGACCGCATCGTGATTGTCTGTCCTTCATGCGGAACCGGATTCGCAGCAGGGCATGCGGTTCTCGGCAAAGCTGTCCGTTGTGGGAAATGTGGTCTCAAGTTCACGGCCCACGATCGCTCTTTCTGAAGGGGCGAACAATTGGGGAGTGTGCCCTTAGTTTATGTTTTGTGCCACTGCTCTGTGAGAGGTGGTAATTATCGCTATTGTAGTGGGGTGGCAAATACCGGACGGCTGGCGCCGTTCCGCTTGCAATGTTTGACCGTTGCGAGAAAAGAATCCCACGCAAAGACGCGAAAACGCAAAGGAAAGAAAAAAGGTAAAGAGAGAGGAAGGAAAGAATTCAAGGTGATTTCATTCGTTCTTGTGAATCTCATCTGTTTGGGAGCTCAATACGGAAAACTCCCGGCGGCCTGGTGAGATACTTCTCCGTGCTCTCCGCGTCTCTGTGGTTAATTTCTGTGGTTAATCTGATTTCCCCAAACGGAAGTTAGCGGAAGTTTTTGTAGAGCCGGTGGAACCGGCCCTACTCTGCTCATCAACTACTGTTCAATCTGTCTTTCAGCCGTTTTGAGCTTCGAAGTTCTGCATGAAGCGAACCAGGTCGTTGATTCCCTCTGCCGGGAAAGCGTTGTAGACGCTCGCTCTCATGCCGCCAACGCTGCGGTGGCCCTTCAAGCCATCAAAACCTTCCGCTTTCGCTTCCGCGATGAACCTGGCATCGAGATCAGCATCACCGGTGACAAAAGTGACATTCATCAATGAGCGGCTATCTTTATCAGCAGTCGCTTTGAACAGCGAACTGTTATCCAGAAAACTGTAAAGCGGGGCCACTTTTTGCTCGTTGTGTTTGGCGATGCTGTTCAACCCGCCCTGTCTCATAATCCATTTGAAAACGAGCCCCATCACGTAAATACCGAACGTCGGCGGTGTGTTGTACATGGAACCGGCTTTTTCGTGGATCCGATATTGCAACATCGAAGGCAGCGTCTGCGGGCCCTGTTCGATCAGGTCTTTCCGGATGATCACCAAGGCCACGCCGCTGGGGCCAAGATTTTTTTGAGCCCCGGCGTAAATGATCCCGTACTTCCTGACATCGATTGGCCGCGAAAAGATATCACTGCTCGCATCACAGACCAGCGGCGTTCCATCGGGAACTTCCGGCTCTTCGGCATATTGAGTGCCAAAAATCGTGTTGTTGGATGTCATGTGCACATAAGCGGGAGACTCGCTGTAGTTCTGTTCTTTCGGGATGTAGCAGAAATTGCGATCTTCACTGCTGGAGGCGACATGAGCGTTGCCCAGGATTTTTGCTTCCTTGATCGCTTTTTTCGACCAGGAACCGGTGACCAGATAATCAGCCGTTTTTCCTTCCGGCAGCAGATTCATCGGAATCATGCAGAACTGTGTTGATGCCCCTCCCTGCAAAAACAGCACGGCGTAATCATCTGGAATGTTCGCCAGTTTTCTGCAATTTGCCTCGGTCTGTTCCGCTATTTCGACAAATGCTTTTCCCCGGTGCGAATGTTCAAGAATACCGATGCCGGTCTCGCCCAGAGAGAGCATATTATGGGCTGCCTCTTCAAGAACTTCAACAGGAAGTGTCGCAGGACCGGCTGAAAAATTGTAGACGCGATGGTGCATATTAAAACCTCTCACTGAATGTTTGGACGATGGATGACCTCGTGACAAAGGTAATGAATCTGTGATGTCGTTGCGAGTCCAAAGCGGTTCGCAAAACCCGAGTGCGACCAAATGTTGCAGGGGTTCTCTTCTTCCCTCAGGAACATATCGGCAGACTCTGGACAATGGCCCTCGGGGAGAATACATTGGAGCCTTCCGATAGACACTTCCCGTACCGATTCTTCCGGGATTCCAACTGAATTCGACAGAAAGACAGATTCATTATGAGCTCATCGAACCAAACGTCTGGCGATGGAATTGTCACCAAACTTTCGATCATGATGTTCATCCAGTTCTTCGTTTGGGGAGCCTGGTTTTCGACGGTTGGGCTTTGCCTCGAGACCTATAAAATTGCCGAAGTGACCGCAAACGCGTACGGTTCTGCCCCGTTGGCTGCCATTATCGCCCCGCTGTTTCTGGGCCTGATTGCGGATCGTTTTTTCTCTTCCGAAAAAGTGATGGCTGTTCTGATGCTACTGGGGGGCGGGCTGATGTGTCTGGTGCCTCACTATGTGCAACAGGGCGATAAATCGATGGTCGCCTACCTGTTTATTGCCCACATGCTCTGTTATATGCCGACGTTGGGGTTGAGCAACACGATCGCTTTCACAAACATTCCCAACCAGACCGACTTTCCCAAAATTCGTGTTTGGGGAACAATCGGTTGGATCGCAGCCGGACTGTTTGTCGGCTTTATGGGGTGGTCTGCCAGTTTGAACATCTTCTGGCTCACCGGTGGGGCCGCCATTCTGCTCGGTCTGTTCAGTTTCGCCCTGCCCCATACTCCACCCCCAGCCAAAGGGGAAACGGTCAATCTGAAATCGTTGCTGATGGTCGATGCGCTCAAACTGCTCGCCGATTTCCCGTTTGCGATTTTTATTCTTTGCTCAACATTGATCTGTATTCCTCTGGCCTACTACTACGGCATTACCGGGTACTACTTGAAAGATGTTGGATTCGAACAACCTGCTTCTTCGATGACGCTCGGGCAGATGTCGGAGATCTTCTTCATGCTGCTGATCCCGTTCTTCTTCCGAAAGTTGGGCGTGAAGATCATGATCCTGATCGGCATGATCGCCTGGGTGACGCGATACGCGCTCTTTGCCGTCGGGGCTCCCAATCAAATTGCCTGGATGATGTTCCTGGCCATTCTGCTGCACGGGATCTGTTACGATTTCTTCTTCGTCACCGGCTTTATCTATACCGATAAAAAAGCTCCGAAGGAAGTTCGTGGGCAGGCTCAATCGATGCTGGTCTTCTTCACGCAAGGGATCGGCATGTTTTTCGGTTTCCAAATCGCGTTTGATCGATTCGGAAGCACCGTCACCAAACATGAAGAGCTTTCCAATGCCATTACAGAGGCTCGCCCGGAAGAAACGTTGAGCTTTCTGCAATCGTTCACCAAAATGTTTTCTGTGAACCTTCCAGAAGTCGATGCCCAATTGCTTTCAGAAACGATGGCCCAATGGCAAGCGTTCTGGTGGGTTCCCGCAATGATGGCCGGTGCCATCGCGCTGCTGTTCTTTGTCGCCTTCTGGGACCGTGTTGATGTCGACGATGCTGATCCGGAAGAGATCGCCGAAGCCACGGCTCCACTGGAAGAAAAGTAATTCTCCAGTCTTCGGCCACAGTTTCAAAAAGCCGGCGTTGAAAGCTGGTCTCTAATGGTGAAGTATTCGGGATCCGCTTTCAGTGTTGGTGACCAGAACCGCTCGACTGTACCGCTCCCGAGGCTTCAACCCCGTGTTTCTCTCTACATAAACTCTACATAAAGTTGAACAGCCATGTTGAGTGTTGAACAGGCTCTCGTTGCGATCAACAAGACCGTCATTCCGGTTTCTGCAACTCGTCTTCCCTTAAATGAAGTGGCCGGTTTGCCGTTGGCCGAGCCGATTGTTGCAACGGTCGATTCTCCGCCGTTTGATAAATCGTTGATGGATGGCTTTGCCGTCCGCAGTTGTGATATCGATCGTGTGGGAGTCGAACTCGATCTGCTGGAACGATTGACCGCGGGCGAAGTTCCGAGCGTTTCGCTCAGCGCCGGAAAAACCGTGCAAGTGATGACGGGGACACAACTTCCCGCCGGGACAGATGCCGTTGTGAAAATTGAGGATGTCAGCGGCGCGGAGTCGAATCGTATCCGTGTTGAAATCGCCGGGATTGCACCGGGCCGCAACATGCTGCATCAAGGGGAATCATTGCAGGCGGGTGAAACTGTTCTGGAAGCGGGAACATTGCTGAGATTTGCGCAGATCAGGCTGCTGGCCGAACTGGGTGTTGCCGAGGTATCGATTTTCCGGCGACCTGAGGTATCAATTTTGGCGACCGGAAACGAACTGGTTCCTGTTGATCAAACCCCTGGCCCCGGACAGATTCGCAATTCCAACGAATCGATGCTGATCGCGCAAATAGAAAACGCCAATGCGAAAGCCGTTCCGTTGGGAATCGCCCGGGATGAAGTTGACGAGTTGCGAGCAAAAATTTTGCAGGGTCTGGAATCCGATTTTCTCATTCTCTCGGGCGGGGTTTCGGCAGGGGTGCTGGATCTGGTTCCGAAAATTCTGCAGGAAGTCGGCGTGAGGCAGGTTTTTCACAAAGTCCAACTCAAGCCCGGCAAACCGGTCTGGTTCGGTCAGTACAGTCGGGAAGATGGAAAACAGAGTTACGTGTTTGGCTTGCCGGGCAATCCGGTCAGTGCGCTGGTTTGCTTCGAATTATTCGTTCGCGAAGCTTTAAGCTGCTTTCAAGGAGGGAAAAAGCGGGATGATTTCCTGCAAACGGCTTTCTTGCAGCAAGCCCATCTAGTCAAATCTGACCGTCCTGTTTATTATCCCACAGAGATTTCCTTTTCTGAGGGAAAAATCTGGGCGAAACCGGTTCGCTGGGTCGGTTCCGCTGATATCCGGGGAACATCCCGGGCAAATGGTATGATCTGTTTCCCGGCTGGCGAGAAATCGTACCAACCAGGTGACGAGGTACAAATTCGCTTCTGGCATACAGAACTGTAGGTTGAGATTTCCAGTTTCTAACGTGCGTCAGGGCGACTGAGCGACGTAACCAACAAGGCGAGTTTCATGGATGATGCTTCAACACAACTCCAACCGGTTGAACAGCAATCGGTTGAACAACCGCAGCAATCGAAAACGAAGACAGGAAAAAAACGGGGTCGCGTGGAACTGAGCGTACATCAGATTATCGATCGGGCAGAAAACCGTCCCGCCGGGATGCGCGGGGCGCTACTGCTTGCGATTGTTGCAGGTGTTGCGATGTGGGCCAGTTTTCCTCCGCTCGATTTTGCCCCACTCGCCTGGCTGGCTCCTGTTCCGTGGTTACTGCTTGTTCGTTTGAAACGACCGACACGCTGGATGCATGCCGCCACTTATCTGGGGGCGTTATGCTTCACCGTTCCGGCGCTGCAGTGGATGCGTTATGGCGATCCGTTGATGTATTTCGCCTGGATTCTTCTGGCTGTTTATGTCGCAGCCTATGTGCCGGTGTTTATCGGTATTTCGCGAATTGCGGTGCATCGTTGGAAGATGCCGCTCCTGATTGTCGCCCCTGTTGTCTGGACAGGATTGGAATACCTTCGCGGCTTCCTCATTACCGGATTCGGCTGGTATTATCTGGGGCATACGCAATACCGCTGGACCGAGTTGATTCAAATGAGCGACCTGTTCGGAGCCTATGGTGTCAGTTTTGTTGTGATGCTGTTCGCCTCTGCAATCGCGTTACAGATACCGCAACGCTACCTGAGGAAATTCCGTCTCGTGCCTGAACTACAAAAAGAGGATGAACCGGCAGCCGCGCCGGTCAAGCGACCATTCAGGCAACTGATTGTTGCTTCCGCCCTTCTCGCCACGGTTGTTGGTTACGGATATTTCAGACGTTCCCAGGCCGATTTCCAACCGGGGCCGCGCGTCGCTTTGGTACAAGGGAATTTCAAGGCAGCCATGCACATTCCACGCGAACAATACGAGGAATCCTACCTTGTCCACAATGAGTTAACCAGCTACGCCGTGAAGCAGCAGCCCGATGTGATCGTCTGGCCGGAAGGCATGTTCCGGTATGCTCTGCAGCAGGCCGATCCTTCTCTCACCCCAACTGAACTTGCCGATATCGCTCCCTTCTTTCCGCCGGACTCGTGGAAGGATACGCAGGTAACGGACGCCCTGACAGAGTTGAGCGAAAAAGCCGGTGCAGCAATGGTGATTGGCTTGGGTTGCTTCGAAGCGGAACCGGATCAGCTCAACCAGTACAACTCCGCGCAACTAATCACTCCGGAAAAGGGACTCGGGCCACGATACGATAAAATACACCGCGTACCGTTCGGCGAATACATTCCCGGAAAAGAGATACCGGTTCTCTCTGCCTATCTTCCCGAAAATTCAGGTTTGACGGCCGGAACTTCTGCGACACTGTTTGAATACAAAAACTGGCGGTTTGCTCCGGTGATCTGTTTTGAGGATACCGTGCCTCACGTTGTCCGTAAAATTGTCCGATCGATCGAAACGAATTCGTCTGAAAAGAAGCCGGTCGATTTTCTGGTGAACCTTTCCAATGATGGCTGGTTCGCCGGTTCCAGTGAGCACGATCAACATTTAATTACTGCTCAATTTCGTGCCGTTGAATGCAGGAAACCGCTTGCGCGAGCTGCCAACATGGGGATCTCGTCCTTCATTGATGGCGATGGCGTCGTGATCAATCCCGAAGTCTTTCTCGAACGAGACCCGGTCAGCGGCGAGCCCCGCCCATCGAGTTTCATCGATCCGAAAACAGGGAGGTATCGACGCAAGATTGATGCCGTCCTCGTCCACACGATCCCGCTCGATAATCGCAATTCCCTGTATCTGCTTTGGGGGGACTGGTTCGCACAAAGCTGCCTGTTTGTCTGCCTCGGCTTGTTTCTTTCTCGCTGGGTTCCTGTCAGAAAAAAACGGGAGGAAGTTCCCGGTGTCTGAATTCCCGGTGTCAAAGAGAGTGGATCAAACAGGCGGCTTGGG
>JALTOP010000438.1 GCA_027000105.1 Planctomycetaceae bacterium
TTGTCTACGAACACCACGATGTACAGGAACTATCACGCCAAAATTCATATTGGCTTAAAAATGGAGAAATCGACTGGGTCGGTTTGAGCAGTCCGGCGATCGCGCGAACCTTTGCAAAGCTCCTGCCTGCGGAATCTCGTAGTTACCTGGGCAATAAGATGAAACTGGCAGCAATCAGTCCGCTTACCGCACAAGCGGCCAGAGACGCGGGTTTGCCCGTTCACCTGATCGCAGAAGAATCGAGCTGGGAAGGAATCTTCGGATCAATCATGAAACAACATCATTCATCGAAATAGATCCCTGTTTACTCTGCTGAATCACTTTCAGCTCAATCACGGATCGAAAGAGCGGCAAAATGGAGGCCGGAATCAACTGGTGCCAGCTTCATCCTTGATGGTTCGTCATCAACTTATCCGTCTTAATCGTTCGAGATCAAGTTGTGTATTCCGAATTGAGCCGGATGTATTCCTGTGTTAGATCGCAAGTCCAAATTCGCCAGCGACCCTTGCCGTACGGGAGAGTGATGTCGATAACGACCTCGCCGGTTTTCATCGCGGCGGAAACTTTCTGTTCATCGTATTCGACCAATGTACCTTTTTTGAAGATGCCGTAGTTGTTGATCGCCAGCGAAATATCCTTTTCACTTTCAATACAACCGGTTCTTCCACACGCTGAAACAATCCGCCCCCAGTTGGGATCATTTCCTGTAATTGCGGTTTTCACAAGAACATCTTCTGCGACGGTCTTGGCAATTTTTTCTGCCTCTTCGAAAGAACGGGCTCCTTCCACATCGACCGCGACAAAATGCCCGGCTCCTTCTGCATCGCGAATAATCAAATGCGCCAATTCCAAACAGACCTCATCCAAAGCCGCCTGAAAAATGGTGACATCGGCCCGGGATTGTAATGGTATCTCGGAGGCTCCATTGGCAAGCAGAAAAACGGTATCGCTGGTGCTGGTATGTCCTTCGACACTGATCCGATTGAACGATTGATTGACCGCGATTCGCAATGTTTCATCGCACGTTTCCGGTGTCATTTGCAGATCGGTGGTGATGCAGGCGAGCATGGTCGCCATATTCGGGGCAATCATCGCTGCCCCCTTGGCAATACCCGTAACCAGTACGGTCCCTGCTTGCAGATGAACGGTGCGGGAGACAATTTTCGGGTAGGTGTCGGTTGTCATCATCGCAGCGGCTGCGTTTTCCAGATGCTCGGGTTGATCCCCCAATGAAGCAGCAGCCTGCGAAATGCCGTCACGAATTTTCTGCATCGGCAAGGGGTGCCCGATCAGGCCGGTTGAACAGACGAGAACAGCTTCCGGTTCGACACCGAGTTCTTTCGCAACCAGCGATGTCATTTCTCTGGCGTCATTCAATCCCTGCTCCGCAGTACAGGCGTTAGCATTGCCGGAATTGATGACCAGTGCGCGAACGCTTTGCGACGGAACCCGCTCCCGACTGACCTGAACCGGCGCGCCGCATGTTTTGTTCGTCGTAAAAACACCAGCGGCGGTGCAATCACGCTGGCAGGTTAACAGCATCAGATCTTTTGTCTGATTATCCGATTTAATGCCGCACGCAATTCCTGCAAATTGAAAGCCCGTCGGGATTTGATATTCTTCAGATTTGTTCATCGATGTTACCAGGGGGACAAAGTTGTTATCATTGAGAGTCGCAGGGCATAACAGGTTACAACCGGTGCGTGACGACGCACTCTGTGATAACTTCCCCTGCAAAAAATACCGAACGTCTATCATAATCGATCCGAGGATTTCGTGCATCCGTTTCCATTTGATGTTGAACAGTTGAGAGCAACCGTCGAGGCGGCGCTGGACAAGGCAACACAGCTTGATTCCACCTGCCCAGCACGATTGCGAGAATCGATGCGATACAGTTTGCTCGCTGGAGGAAAGCGACTGCGGCCGATTCTCGTCCTGTTGGCGTGTGAAACGTGTGGCGGCAAAATGGAATCGGTAATGCCTGCAGCGTGTGCGATCGAGATGATTCACACCTATTCGCTCATTCACGACGATTTACCCGCGATGGATGACGACGAATTACGCCGAGGCCGGGCGACGAATCATATTCAATTTGACGAAGCAACCGCAATTCTGGCGGGAGACGCCTTATTGACACTTGCTTTCGAGGTATTAGCCTCTCAAATTGAAGATAAACAACTCGCTGGAAAAGCTGTTTGGGAACTGGCCCGGGCAGCAGGCGCAACCGGAATGGTTGGCGGCCAACAAGCCGATTTGGAGGCGGAATCGCAAAAAAACCTGACAATTGACAATTTGAACAGTATCCATCAACGTAAAACTGGTAAATTAATCACCTGTGCGGTCAGAATGGGGGCAATTCTGGCGGCTGCCTCTTCCGAACAGCTTGACGCTTTGACAGAATATAGTGATGCTGTAGGGCTCGCTTTCCAGATCGCAGACGATCTGCTTGACGAAACCGGAAGCGTTGAAAAAATGGGCAAAGGCGTTCAAAAAGATCAGGCTCATCATAAATTGACCTATCCCGCCTTGTTGGGACTGGAGGAGAGTCGGGCCCAGGCAACGAAGCTGGTCAACTCGGCCATCTCCGCCCTTTCCCCGTTCGGGGAAAGGGCGCGGTCACTGGAAGCGGTTGCCCGTTATGCGATAACGAGAGACCGATAATTTTTTGCAGAGAGAAAATGTGATGGAATACGAACTACTCCCCTTGATTTCCTCCCCGAAGGATTTGAAAACTCTTTCCGATGGGCAACTGAAAAAACTCGCTGCGGAAATTCGCGAAGCACTCTGCGAAATCGTGGAGACGCGTCCGGCTCACTTCGCCAGCAACCTGGGTGTTGTCGAACTTTGCCTGGCTCTGCACCAGACATTCGACTTCGAAAAAGATCGCCTGATCTGGGATACCGGGCATCAAATTTATCC
>JALTOP010000439.1:0-1523 GCA_027000105.1 Planctomycetaceae bacterium
ACCGAACGTGAACGATTCCGTATCGTTTTCAGCCATGCAGACAACAATCCCGTTTTTCACAATCAAGGAGGAAGCCATCCCCAATGAATTGCTCACGTTCGGGAAATCGTAAGTCAACCCGCGGTACCATTGCAGGTTCCCTTCCAAATCGAGACAGATCACGTCATTCGAAGAATAGAAGGCAAAAATCCGCTCCCCATCACTGGCGGGAGTTGGTGTCGCGACAGCCATTTTTTTGTGACAGATCGTCCGCCCGGTCGCCCAGAATTCCCGTTGCCAAAGTTCGTTCCCGTTATTGGTATCGTAACAGTTGACAACCAGCCGGTTTTGATGCACTCCCTGCGAACTGGTCACAAAAACGCGGTCTCCCACAATGATGGGGGAGGAAACGCCGCGCCCCTTCAAATCGATTTTCCAGGCAATATGATCCAGCGTCTCGGGCAAGGCAGGCCCGGTAACAATGCCGTTATTGAGCGTGCCACGAAATTGTCTCCAATCTTCAGCAGCACAGGTAAGGCAGTGGAGCACCAAAGCGAACAGAAAGGTAAAACGAATCAACATGGGTCAAACCTCGGTCGTTATTGTTTTCGTCGACTATTCAGTTTTTGTGGAATGGATAGCCATGCCATACGGGTTGCAGACGCGGAATTGGAATTGCCATCTTTGCGCCCAATCCTGTGTCTGTTCGTTCTGGCAAATTTTCAACAGGATGGTGTTCTTCCCTTTTTTCAAAGTCCCTGGCACCCGATATTGATCGAATGCGGTGCCTCGATGGTACTCTTCCCGTTCGAAAAGCAGTTTCCCATTCACCCACAACTTCCAGGCGTTGGGCGTGGCGAGTCGAAATTCGACCACTTGCCCTTTCTCCGAAAAAAACTCGGTGTAGGCATATTCAACGGCTCCTTTATATGGCGCAACCTGCTTGGCGATATCGAGAATGCCATACGGATCATCCGTCTGATACTTCTTCCAGGTGACTTCCCCCAGTTGACCTTCGTAAACAGCGCTCAGATTAATTTCTTTCTCGGGAGGATAAACCTGGGCAAACCCGACGCCCTGTTTATTGTTGAATGGGCCGATCAGATACCACGTGTTAAGGAAACCGTAATGATACTGCAGATCGACTTCCTCGCCGCACTGTTTGAGACCTTTGATGATTTTACGAACCTGATCATCATCGCTCGCCCCGAGTAAGGCTTTCCTGTAGAAGTCGCATCGGCTTTTCAAGTCATCAGGAGATTCTTTCGCAATTTTTTCTGCCTGTTTGATGTATCGGCCCACCGCTTCCCGGCGAAGTTCGTCGCTCGGATCGTTGATGAACATGTCGATCATCTGTTCGGCTTGATCAGAACCAATTTTCTGGAGCCACTCAAAAACCATTCTGCGCGAAGCGGGGCGATGAGAGGTCTTACGCAAAAAATTGAGCAAGGCTTCTTCAGGCAGTGGTTTGCCTTGTTTCAGCGTGCGTGCAGCGATCGTCTCGAACGCATTACGCAACCAGTTTGATGCCAGCGGATTGGCAT
>JALTOP010000439.1:1533-2919 GCA_027000105.1 Planctomycetaceae bacterium
ATCGCAATGAGAATGGGAACCAAGGCAGAAGCGTCCTGTTTTTGCAATTCCTGAATGGCAAGGCGAGCCCGCTGATGCCCTTTCCCTTCGTGATCTACCGATTTGATCGCCGTAAATAGAGAAGGTAAATCTGCCTGAGGTTCCGCAGTACCGCAAGGAGGAGAAGCGAAAAACAGGAAAAAGAAAAAGACAACAACAAGGGGCGCTTTCATTACCAGACTCCATCAAGGGCAACCAGATCAAGGGCAACCAGGCAGTATCGGGAGATTCAACGAATAGTATTCAACATCCTGCCGCATCATACCAATCGATAATCCTGATTGCGACTCTGTCGAGCCTGTCCTGAATCGTATGTACAGATAGTTGACTTACCCTTCCACGTTCCGTGCGACATTTTTTCCTGAAAAAAGATAAAAATATCTTCTCACTGCAAAAGAGGACAAAAAGGTTGTATATTGCAGGAAAATATGCCCCCTTCAATCGTTTCAGTCCGTCGAATGGCCAGGAGAAGACGGTTTTCAGGCTCCAGAAACGTCCGGCACCTTGACATTTTCGTTACGAATCACCGATAATGGATATGACTTACCTGTGTCTCCACGCGGGGAAGCGTCGAGTTTTCCCGACCCTCCGGAGATCAAGACGATACTGACGATTTGCGAGGCGATCATGAAGCACCTACCTGGCGTATTGAGCTGCTCGTTTTTTCTTGCGATTCTTTTCTCGTCATCGTTCGCAATGGCAGATGACATGACGCAGCGCGAGCGGGAATTTTTCGAGGAGAAGATTCGTCCCGTTCTGGTGAAGCATTGTTACGAGTGTCATTCTGTCAAATCGGAAAACATGGACAGCGATTATTCTGTCGATACGCGCATGGGAATCCGGTCGGCTGGTTCTTCGGGAGAGATTGCGATTGTCCCTGGGGATCCCGAAAACAGCCCACTGCTCCGAGCGCTTAATTATGAAGATCTCGAGATGCCTCCTGACGAGAAGTTGCCTGCTTCTGTCATTGCCGATTTCGAAAAGTGGATCAAAATGGGCGCTCCCGATCCGAGAGATGGCGATCCGTTCAAAATGCGGAAGGAACTCGAGAAGAAGAAATCCGCAACGCTCTGGTCACTCAATCCGCCAGAGTTCAAGGGCCTGCCCCGTGTCAAAGATAAAAAATGGTCGCAGCACCCGGTCGATCGATTTGTACTGGCGCAAATGGAAAGACATCGTTTGCATCCGGTTGGCGATGCATCTGCGGAAGCCCTGTTGCGCCGGGTCTATTTCGATTTGATCGGTCTGCCCCCTTCTCCTGAACAGGTCGAAGCATTCACAAAAAATCCGACAACCGAGGCTTATACAAAAGTGGTTGATGAATTGTTGAAATCGCCACACTTCGGG
>JALTOP010000440.1 GCA_027000105.1 Planctomycetaceae bacterium
ATATCAAAAATGCGTCTTCTCCGTTGGCGACCGGGCTGATTCCCGAATTGGAAACGTTGATCCAGTTCAATCCCAGGGTTACATCCGGCTTGTAATTCAATCGGGCCAATTGTACCGATTGTCGGTCTCGCTGAATCGCTGCCAATTGGGCGTGCAGTTCGGGGCGGGCGGCAATCGCCTGTTCCTGCAGTGCCTCCAAATCGAGCTCCATCTTTTTTTTCGGAATCTCATCCAACGCAAGCATTTTTGTTTGCGGGGAGATGTGCAAAATTCGTGCTAACGCGGCCTGTCCACTTTTTAAGCGTTGGCGTAATTGAATCAGACTGTTTTCAACATTGGAGATTTCGAGGTCTGCCCGTAACACATCCTGTTGGCTGGTCTGGCCGGTCTTGTAACGGGTGTTGGCGACATCGCGGATTTCCCCCAGCAGTTGCTGTTCAGCTTCGGTGATCTTGATCGATTGCTGGATGAAGTAGAGTTCGAAGTAAGCCCGCTTGACCTTTTCGATGGTACTCAGTTCGGCGGCAGCCAGTTTGGCCCTCGCGATGTTTGTCTGCTCCTCTGCCACACCTGCCCGCATTTCGAGCTTGCCGAACCAAGGGAATTTTTGATTGATGGCCATCGCCAGGGTCTGTTCGCCGGATGCAGTTTGTACCGGTTTCGGTTGCGCCGTGACACTCAAATTGGGATCTTGCAGCGAAGCCGCCACAGGAACCAGATAGGCCAATGATTCCAACTGTTTACGAGCCGCCTGGACCTCCGGATTTTGCTCGATCGCATGGGCAATATATTCGTCAAGATCGTGAGCGCCTTCAAATTGCGTCATCACCGGGGAAACGGCTTCGGCTGCCGCTACGTGAATGTTGGAGGTGGTCTGTTCAATTGTCTGCACCACATCGCGATATTCAGGATCACGAATGACTTGAGAATCTGTAGACCGACAACCGCAGATAGATAATGTGCCGGCCAGAAACAGAGGTAGTGCTCCTCTGTGCAGATGCTTGCGATTGCCGAATACCATCGAGTGAAGATTGAATAAACTGCTGGACATCCCTGTCACCCGTTCGTTAAGTGTACAAATTCGTTACACTCGCTGATATCGACTTCATTGTTGAAGTGTCTACAATTGATTTAATCGAATCGATTAACGGGGCAATTTCAGTGGGATGGTTGTTCCGGCTGGGTAATATCTTCACGGAAAAACAGCAAATATGTTCATTGGTTCATGTTGGCAATGGCGGGGCGTGAAGCCGTGACGCTTCCCATTGTTAGCACTGATCTACGTTATTTGCCCCACGGTAATTCATCTTTGGGGCTGATTTATTGTAGATTTGCTATTACTGCTGCCGCTGTTGTTGCAATTTTGCGGCGACATACATGACGGCATTTCCCGTTTTGCGGGCGTGTCGCTGCAAAGCCTGCATGTCGCCGGTATCTTCGCACAAGGTGACAAAGGAAAAGCCGGACTGTTCATTGACCTGATCAAGCCAGGTTTCCGCCGTTTGAATCGCGGCGGGAAAGTCCTTGATTCGCATCAACAGGTCAACCAGAACATACGCAATCAATTCTTTGTCCTGCTGTTCCTGAGCCTGTTCGAGCCGTTGCTGGAAGAACTGGAGTGAGGCTTCGCGGTCGATATCGGCGACAATTTTGAAGTAATGCTCGTGTGATTCGTAGTAGGTGTCGAAGGGAGCTTCCCCGGGGTATTGCAGTTGCGGCGCCAAACGGGAACCGTATTGGCATAGTTGAATCGCCAAATCGATTGCACCGCTATCCGCTTCCAGCGCGCGGGCAAATCGAACAACCGCGTTCAGATGAGAAACATCAATATGATAGTTATCCTCATCGAACAGCCATTGGCGCCCGGCGAGTAACTCATTCATGGGGAGATCAGGAGGCAGCATCGGTGTCCGCTGTTCAATTTCCCGGCGGACGTTGCCAATCAAATCTTCATGAAGCTGTTTTACCATCAGCTCGGCACATGCTGCCCGTTGTTCGGTGGTCAGATCCAGATAAAGTTGATCGAGTGCGGTGACGGTGTTGCACATCCCATGCGTGGCCAGCATTAATTCAACGCCCTTGACCGGGTTGATTTTCTCGTACAAGGCAAGCTGAATCATCAGATCCAATTCTTCACCAAAATCAGTCGGGGCTTCGTATTTGTCAATCGCAACCGCGATGGGAGCAGGTTCGTCAATTGCTCGAAAATAGATCCAGGCATCGGAAATCTTTCCGAGTTCTATCAGTCGTTGCCCCGTCTGCCGGGCCGCCTCGATATAAACTTTTTCGAATTCTGTCTTGTGTTCTTTCGGGACATCCGATACTGAAGTAGGCTGCAACAGGGGAAGGCCCTTTTCAAACTTCCATTTCAGCAGGATCGCATCGAACAACTGATGGGGATCGTCTCCTTTACGTAAAGAGTCGATCAGCGAATCAATAGCACTGGCCGTATCGGCTTCAAATGACTGTTCCAGTTTATCCCACATAATCTACCTACCTGGCTATTAAAGAGAGTTGATGCAGGAATCATCCAATCCCTGCCCCTCTGTTATTTGTATTCGTACTTGTGACCGTCATATGTTTTTGCAATGAAAAGCTATCTGCTGCATCCACCCGAGCCACACCCGCAGCCGCTTGCTGCCGGGACCACGACTCCGCCGGTCGAGACGGGAACGACATCGATCACTCCCAGACCTTCAGCAGCCGCCTGAATGGCGAGCTTCGTACACTCCGGCCCACGACTGTTTAACACATACAGTATCAGTTTATTGCCATCAAGTGTCCATTCCAGATCGACCAATTCCACATCAACCTGCCATTTTTGAATCCGTTCCCGCCAGGCGATAAACTCCTGCTCGGCCCGTAATTTCAAATTGTGTTGACGCTTCAGGTCTTCCGAAGTTG
>JALTOP010000441.1 GCA_027000105.1 Planctomycetaceae bacterium
CTGCATAACTATCGTCGTGTTGTGACTCGCTGGGAATACCACGACCATCTGTACCTTGGCTTTGTCAAACTGGCCTGTCTGTTTACACTATTAAAGAGGTTTTGAGACTGCTTCTAGTCTGTCTGCCTTGTCTGTTACTGTTACAGGCAGATTCGTTACATGCAGTAACATCTCAACGAGAGAAAAAACCGATACGCATTGCTTTGGAAGCTGATCGCCATGACACAAGAATTTCCCTCAACGGGTGCCTTACTGGGGTTGGACTACGGTTCGAAGCGCGTCGGGATTGCAGTTTCGACACCGGATCAGAGTATTGCATCCGCTCTTGATACGTTGCATCGCTCGCAACCTGCCCAGGATGCCAAAAGGCTCTGTAATATCTGCAAAGAATATCGTATCAAGGGGCTGGTTGTCGGCCTGCCGGTTCACATGAGCGGCGACGAAGGCGAAAAGGCGAAACAGGCTCGCCAATTTGGCCAATGGGCAAGTCGCGTGACGGGATTGCCACTCGCTTTTTGGGACGAACGTTTCACAACTACCATGGCGCACAACCACTTACGTGAATCCAGGATGAGCCCTGCCAAACGAAAACAGCATCTCGACAAACTGGCTGCCCAGTTCATGTTGCAGGCATTTTTGGAAACCGAAGACCGAAAATCTGCTCCCTCGGCATTGTAAGGGATTTAACTTTAATCTTTTTTCACATTTCCTCTGGACAGTTTTTTCCGTATCTCATATCACTCCCTCTCACCCCTTTCAGGTTGCTCGCCGTTTTCCTACCTTGCGGGCAAAAAGTTCCTATCTTCCTTCCTTCATCTCAATCGCAAGATGTGATTGGGCCGCGAGTTCATTCATGGATGGTTCTTCAGGATCGTTGCACGGATTTTTGCAGCGAAATCTGAATTTGATTTTCCCCGCACTGTTCATCAGTTCGATACTGGTGATTATCGTGCCGATGCACCCGGCGTTGCTGGATCTTCTTCTGGCCTGCAACATTACGGTCGCAGTCGTCATATTGATGACGACGATTCACGTTAAAAGGCCGCTGGATTTCAGTGTCTTTCCCGCTTTGCTTTTGGGGACGACGTTGTCCCGTCTGGTGTTGAATGTGGCTTCGACCCGTTTGATTCTTTCAGGTGCCTCAACGCGAGGAACCGAAGCAGCAGGGGGAGTGATTCAGGCGTTTGGTGAATTTGTCGCGGGTGGTTCTCCAGCCATCGGAGTGATCATTTTCATTATTTTGGTCACGATTCAATTTATGGTGATCACCAAGGGAGCCACGCGAATCGGCGAAGTTGCCGCCCGGTTTGCGTTGGATGGAATGCCCGGCAAACAGATGGCGATTGATGCCGATCTGAACGCAGGGCTGATCACACAGGAACAGGCAAAAAAACGACGCGAAGAAGTTTCCGCCCAGGCCGACTTTTACGGAGCGATGGACGGTGCCGGCAAGTTTGTACGGGGCGATTCAATCGCCAGCATTATCATCACGCTGATCAACATTATCGGCGGGTTGTTTATCGGTGTCGTCCAGGAAGGAATGACATTTGCCGAAGCGGCCAGCATCTTCACCACATTGACGATCGGGGATGGACTGGTCACGCAGGTTCCCGCTTTCCTCATTTCACTGGCAGCCGGCTTGATCGTCACACGTACCAGTGTGGACAGCAATCTGTCGGGTGATGTGATCGGGCAGCTGTTCAGCAATCCGATCGCGATGTATCTCTCGGCCGCGTTTTTGGTTTCGTTATCATTCACCGGTCTGCCTACCGCCCCGATGCTGACGCTGGGAGTCTGTCTTGGCGGGATCGGACTGTTTTTGCAATCCACACAAAACGTCAATGTGCATCGGCAGGAACAGGACGAACAGGAACAGGAGGAACAGGAAGCGAACAGGGAACCGGGGCCGGAAGATCACCTGCACGTCAACCCGATGGAACTCGATTTGGGATTGGGACTATTGATTCTGGCTGACCCGGCTCGTGGTGGTGACATGCTCGATCGTGTCACCCGTGTCAGAGACCGCATTGCCCAGGATTTGGGAATCATCATGCCCAAGGTGCGTGTTCGTGACAACATGCGATTGAAGCAAAATGAATATCAAATAAAAATCCGCAGCGTGCCCGTTGCCTGGGGTGAGGTTCATCCCGATAAATTACTGGCAATCAATACCGGACTGGCCAGTGGCGAAATTCAGGGGATTGATACCATCGAACCGGCCTTCAATCGCCCGGCGAAATGGATTGAACCGATGCACCGTGAACGGGCGGAGATGCTGGGCTACAGTGTTGTCGAACCTTCTGCCGTGGTCGTGACGCATTTGACCGAAGTGGTTCGCGAACATAGTGGCGAGTTGCTATCCCGTCAGCAGGTGCATGAACTGCTCGACCATCTCAAAGAATCCTCACCAATGGTGGTTGAAGAATTGATCCCGGATGTGTTACGGGCCTCGCAGGTTCACCAGGTTCTTGAAAATCTGCTTTCCGAACGGGTACCGATTCGAGATTTGGAATCGATTCTGGAAACACTTTCCGACTACGCAGACCGCACCAAAGATCTTGCGATCCTGACCGAATACGTCCGTCATACATTGGCGCGAACGATTTGTCAGCAGTACCGCGACAGCAACCGCACGCTGCACGTGATCACACTTGACCCGAAACTGGAAGATGTTCTGGCAGCCGGTTTTGAATTCGGCGAACGTGGAATGATTATCAAACTTTCTTCACAGGTAAGCGAAGCGGTCACTTTGGGAATTGCAACAGAACTGGAAAAACTGGTCAAAGCCGGCCGTCCACCGGTCGTGATCTGTAATCCGCAGGTTCGAGCCGGTCTGAAGCAGATTACTTCTTCTGCACTGCCCAAACTGGCCGTGATCAGCTTGAACGAAATCACCCGCG
>JALTOP010000442.1 GCA_027000105.1 Planctomycetaceae bacterium
GATCGGTTTAATTGATATCGGCTGTCTGCTGGGCATTGTCGGACTATTCAGCTTTGGGGTGCTGAAGATGGCCGGAGATCACCATTTGATTGCCAAACGAGACCCGCGTCTGCCGGAATCGTTGGCATTTCATAACATTTGACAGAAATTGAATAATCACCAGGTTTGCCGTGCAGGACGTGGCCGACTTTCAGATAGAGTTGGATTAGATCGAGATAAGTTGGATATCAGGTTCCCCAGGGGATTTGAATATACGGTTGGAGACAGGATCATGGCTCGTTACGACGACATAAACGCAGGTACCATTTCTGTGATCGGGTTTATTGCGATTATCATCACTTTTGTGATTATTGTCGCCGTGCAGGTTCTGTACTTCGAGTACCAGGAAATTGAAGAAAAGCGGAAGCATTCGCTGTTTCCCGCCAACGAGTCGTCTCGCAAACTGGCCGAACAGAAAAAGAAACTGGAAAGTTACACCTGGATTGACCGGGAAAAGGGGATTGTTTCAATCCCGATTCAACAGTCGATGCAGGATGTATTAGAGAAAATGAAATCGAAAAAGTAACATTGATCAAGTGCCAACTGGCGCAGAGTTTACCTGTGCAGCGGTGTACTTAAAAAAGTTGGCCGTTCTGCAATAATGGGTAGTCAGCGTTGAGATTGGGGCATCGGGTGTTTGGAATGTCGGTTTGGGTCTGGTCTGCTTCAACGCATGGTGGGCCGTGAGTGGGGATATGAAGAATTCATCATCACAACTGTTGAAGATGGTCCTGTTTATCGGGATCTTCGCTTCTGGATTTGAGGGGGCGGTCTGCTCTGCTCAAAACCAGCAGTTTCTGCCTGCTGCATTGAAGGATGCGGGCGTTGATGAACATCTCGATCGTCAATTACCCCTGGATTTGAATTTCCAGAATGATCGGGGAGAGGTGATTCGGCTGGGCGATTTGTTCAATGACGATAAACCGGTCATTATTTCGATGAATTATTCGAACTGTCCGATGTTGTGCGTGTTGCAGCTCAATGGACTGGTCGATTCCCTGAGAAAAATCGACCTGGTCGCCGGTCGCGACTTCCGGATTGTTTCGGTCAGCCTGGAACCGGGAGAATCGGTTGAGCAACTCAAAAAGACGAAAGAAAAGTATCTGCTTTCCTATGGAAAGAACGCGGAAGCGGATGGTTGGAATTTTCTCTCGGGGACGCAGGCGGCTGTCAAAACGCTTGCTGAGGCATTGGGGATCCGGTACGTGTACCTGCCGAAGCGGAAGGAATATTCGCACCCGGCTGTATTCTGTACCTGTATGCCTGACGGAAAAATCTCACGGTATCATTATGGCGTCGAGTTTCCGCCACAAACACTTCGTCTTTCCCTGGTGGAAGCGAGTGAAGGCAAAATTGGAAACGCGTTCGATAAATTCATTCTCCTCTGTTTCCATTATGATGCTGCAGAAGGGACTTATGCTCCGACTGCGGTGATGATTATGAAACTGGGGGGAGTCGCCACCATTTTTGGAATCGGTTTGCTCGTATTCATTTCCCATCGCCTGGGCAAAAGGCGACAGAAGGCGGCGGAAGGGGCGATGCCGCCGGTTCCGGAGAGAACAGTACCGAAAAGTTCATTAATCTGACGAGTACAGAAAAGTCTCAATTTCATATTAAAAAGAGAATGATCAGAGAAGTTCGCCTTCGTTCTTCTTAGTTGATGAGTTTAACCATGCACGATTCACTTTTCTTTCAGGTTCCCAATTCAACATTCGCTCCCACGGTGGACGGGTTGTATTACTTTATATTCTGGATTTCCGTTTTCTTTTTGACACTGATCACTTCGTTGATGATCATCTTTGTTGTCAAGTACCGTCGGGTTGAAGGCGTGGAGGCACAACCGAGTCCGGGGCATAACACACTTTTGGAACTCGGCTGGTCCATTCTTCCCGCGTTTCTTGTCCTGATCATTTTCGGATGGGGTTTCGCCGGTTATGTCGATATGCGTTCCCCGCCTGAAGAAGCGTACGAGATCAACGTGACCGCCAGCATGTGGCAGTGGAACTTCAGATATCCAACCGGTGCGGTCTCGGGTGAATTGCATATTCCGGCCCAAAAACCGGTCAAGCTGATCATGCAGTCCAAGGATGTCATTCACAGCCTGTTTATTCCCGCTTTCCGCGTGAAACAAGATGTTGTCCCGGGACGTTATACGGGGGTCTGGTTTGAGGCGTTGGAACCGGGGACATTCGATATTTTGTGTGCCGAGTATTGCGGGCAGCAACACTCCGACATGCTGAGCAAAGTTGTTGTTCACAACAACGACCCGTCGAAAACGGACCTCAACAACGACCCGAATTTTGAGACCTGGCTGGAAGATGCCTCCGATCCGATCAAGGATAACGAACCGCTCTACGAGAGTGGTAAGCGGATTACCGAAATGCTTGGTTGCGTCAACTGTCATTCGAGTGATGGTTCCAAAAAAGTAGGCCCGAGTTTCAAAGGCTCGTTCGGGACGACAAGAAATCTGCAGGGTGGCAAGACCGTCACTGTTGATGAAAACTATATTCGACAATCGATTCTGGATCCCAATTCTCAGGTTGCCCAGGGATTTGATCCCAAAATGCCGAGCTTCAAGGGAACGATCAAGGATGAGTGGATCGATGCGGTCATCGCCTATTTCAAACATCTGAAAAAAGAATAGTCAGTAAACTGGACGCGTCGCGACTTACCGTTGTTAAGAGGCTTTCGGCAAGTAGCGTTTTATTCCGATTTTAATATAAATCAAAACCCATTGACATTATTTTAAGGAGCAAGCGCATGGCTACTGCTGCAATGCCCGCTCAACATGAATCAGAATCACATGGCGGGGAAAATTTCCTGACCTGCAGTAAAGGCTTCAAATCCTGGGCGTTTACGCT
>JALTOP010000443.1:0-22964 GCA_027000105.1 Planctomycetaceae bacterium
AAAACTGGTCAAAGCCGGCCGTCCACCGGTCGTGATCTGTAATCCGCAGGTTCGAGCCGGTCTGAAGCAGATTACTTCTTCTGCACTGCCCAAACTGGCCGTGATCAGCTTGAACGAAATCACCCGTGATACCCAGGTGGAAGCACATGGGCAGGTCGATGCCAGTATTCTGTCGGTTTCACCCGCCAATAATCCACAACCACCCAACCAGGGACAACCTCCCATGACACAACAGGCAACGTAAAGGCAAGGTACAAGGTGCGTCACGACGCACATTACATCACTCGATAGTTAATCTGTTTTTCGAATCAGTCAGTTGAAGATAACATTGAAGATAGCAAGGACAAGTTGATGCCGGACATCAAAACATTTCGCGCCGAGACAATGAACGAAGCCCTGCATCTGGTCAGACAGGAACTCGGTCCCGATGCGTTCATTTTGCACACGCGACAAATCCCGATCAAATCTCTTTTCCCCTGGCAGAAAGAACGGTTCGAGACGGAGATTGTCGCTTTGGCTGGCGAAGAAACTCCCTCTTCAAAGACGCAGCAGTCGAAGCCTTTTCAATCGATTCCATCATATTCAAAGCGACAACAGATAGCCTCGGAGGCGTCCCTCAGGCAGAGAAGCAATCAACCGCCGGTGTCGAATTCCCGTTCTCGTTTTTCTGGCGAGAATTCGATGCCAACGAGTCGAGTAACAGAAAACAGAATCCACACACCGACATCTGCAGCCGAACCGCTTGCACCGGGACAACCGACATTAGAACGATCGATATCGGAAGTCCCGACATCGGAAGCCCCGAAAACGGAAGAAGCGAAAACGGAATCAGCCAGATTGGAAAGGCTCGTCAACGAACGGCTGGATGCATTGCAAAACATGGTGGAGCAGTTGACCCAACAGGTTCAATCGAGTACCTCGCCGAATATTCCGCCCGAACTGTTCGATGTTTACACCGAATTGATCGATTCAGATATCGAAGACGACCTGGCCCGCGAGTTGATCACCAGACTGAGGCATCGCTGCTCGCAGGAAGATCTGGAACATCCCGAACGGATTCGTGCGTATCTGCTTGGCATGGTGGAATCCCAGATCAACTCCCGGGAAGCGATCAAGGTCACGCCCGGCCAACAGAAAGTTGTCGCGCTGGTCGGGCCAACCGGCGTAGGTAAAACGACCACGATTGCCAAGTTGGCCGCCAATTTTCGTCTGCGGGATAACATCCGCATGGGGCTGATTACCGTCGATACCTACCGCATTGCCGCGGTCGAACAGTTGCGCACCTACGCGGATATTATCGACTTGCCGATGAAGGTCGTGACTACCCCTCGTGAAATGAAACAGGCCGTCGAAGAACTTTCGCAGATGGATCTGATTTTAATCGATACTGCAGGGCGCAGTCCGCAGGATGACTTACGCATTCAGGAATTGAAAAACTATCTGAGCGAAATTGTTGTCGATGAAGTTCATCTCGTTCTCAGCGCGACAACCGGTTACCGTCATCTGAAAAAGACGGTTGAAAAGTTTTCTGCCGTGAAACCGACTTCGGTCATCTTCACCAAACTGGATGAAGCTCCCGGACTCGGCTCGCTGGTGAATGTCTGTGGAAAGCTCGGGCAATCACTCAGTTATCTGACAACAGGACAGAACGTCCCCAACGATATCGAACCGGCTGAACCGACCCGCACCGCCAACCTTGTTTTAGGGTACGAACGGATTGAAACATAACAAAGCAACATGGGGTGACGCACTTGCTGGCCTTGAATGCGATTACCTTGAATGCGATACCTTTGATGTACTGCGGAGTCTTTCCAGATTAAACCTGTCTACTGAATATCACTGAATGTCAACCATGAATTCATCACCTACCGATCAGGCTTCGGTATTGCGATCGTTGATCGATCAACGTGCCAATAAAAACCAGCCTTCATCAGAACCTGATTCCGGCCCAACGCAGCGACACGCCCGAACCATCGCCATTTGCAGCGGTAAGGGAGGCGTCGGAAAATCACTGATCGCGTTAAACCTGGCGATCTCGCTTGCTCAGGCTAGTCGGAAAGTTTGTCTGCTCGATGCGAATTTGGGGTTGGGCAATCTCGATTTGCTTTGTGGACTGAACGGCTACTGGAACCTGTCGCATGTACTAAGCGGGGCCAGACAATTGGAAGAAATCATTCTGAAAGGGCCAGCCGGAATTTCGATTTTGCCGGGTGCTTCGGGATTGAGCGAACTGGCTGATCTGCGGGCTTCAGGAAGAGAACGGCTCATTCAGGAACTGACCCAACTGGAGCAGCAGTACGATTATTTTATCATCGATAACGGCACGGGCATCTCTCGAAATGTGCGGCATTTTGCCTGTTCTGCGGATACCGTTTTGCTGGTATCCAGCCTGGAGGCGACATCGCTGGCGGATACTTATGCCGCGTTGAAAATTTACCAGGCGGCCCGGTTGCAGGATGTTCGGATCATTTTCAATCGGGCAGAAATCAGGCAAGCCAAACCAGCGATTGACAATCTCAAAAAGACAGCCAGGCAGTTTCTGCAGTGCGAAGCGCACGTGATGGGATGTATTCCGGAAGACACCCGTATGCAGCAATCCGTTTCCGCAAGAGAACCATTATTGATCAGCCACCCGGATTCACCAGCCGGGTTGGCGATTACACAATTGGCCAAAATGCTGAACGCGAAGCACCACCGAATCACTTCTGGTGAAAATCATCCTTTTGTCAAGCGGTTGTACGCCGACCAGCACTCCGCAGCGTAAACGGAAGGATGAAGCTGGAACCTGTTTACTTGATTTGTTTCTTTTTTACCAACTGTCAAACTTTGACGATTACATAATTTACAAGGAAAGGACTGAATTTACCAAAGATAAAATGCCGATCCTGAATAAGTAACGATCTTTTTTCAATGCGCTTAAGTTGCGTAAAAATAAAAGAGCTTTCGAAAATCAGGAACGGAGATGGCACTTCAATACGCTTTTCGTCTTGGCGCACTTGCATTTGCGGTCACCTTGATCCGTGCCGCATTTGAAAAAACGTCGTTTACGGGCGGCCTGCAGGATTCATTTTGTGTCGGTTTGATCTTTCTTGGCATCGGTTTTGCGGTAGGAGAGATCAGTCGCCACATCGTTGAGGAGTTGGCTGAGCGGGAGTTCTCGCTAACCAGCTTGCCAGCAGAGACGGGCGTGATGGATGCGAAATCAAAAGCTGAGACCAAAGGTTCCTGAGACCGGACGGCTGGCGACGATTTCGCTACGTGAAGTGCCTGGAATGAAATCTCGAAAGCTGTCTTTCAAACTGGCAGACATTTTTCAGATCGAATTCACCAATAGTTATTTTTATTAAATCACTCGGGCACACGTCTCTGGATGGACTACCAGGCCGCAAGGCAACAACGAGACACTCAATGGAGGAGTCAATGGCGACGAAACTATCACAGGAAGAAGTTCTTGAACTCTGGAAAGAATACAAAAAAGACCAGACCAACCAGCGGTTGCGCAACAAGTTGATTGAACGGTTTTTGCCGCTGGTGCGATATAACGCCGAACGTGTCTGGGCGAAGCTGCCCGATGGTGTTGACCTGAACGATCTGATGAGCGCCGGCGTCTTTGGCCTGATGGACGCCATCGACGCGTATGACCTGAGCCGGGGCGTGAAATTCGAAACGTATTGTGTGCCCCGTATTCGCGGAGCCATGTTGGACGAACTGAGAACAATGGATTGGGTTCCGCGGCTCGTTCGCAGCAAAGCGAGCAAACTGGAGGCGGCTCGCAAGGCGGTCGAAGCACAATATGGCCGACCACCAACAGATGAAGAAATCGCAGCAAAGATGGAACTGCCCATGGAAGAGTACGAGAAGCATAAAGCGGATGCTTCTGCGGTGAATCTGGTCAGTCTGAATAAAAAATGGTACGAAACCGACAGCTATAAGGATGTTCGCGAAATCGATATTCTGGAGGATGGCAAGGGCGAAGACCCGACCGACAGTATCCAGAAACGTGACATCATGCGACTCGTCACGAAAGGACTCAACCGCAACGAGCGATTGATCATGATCCTCTACTATTACGAAGAACTGACGATGAAAGAGATCGGTGCTACGCTTGGCCTTTCCGAATCACGCGTAAGCCAGATGCACTCCAGCATCGTCAATCGATTGAAAGAACAACTCCGAAAAAGACGTCCCGAGTTTTCTCAACAGTAACATCTATTGAGATCATACAACGGATTCAGCAGGAAAAACCGGATACCGTTTTCTCGACACGTGCCCTCAAAGCACCGGCAGCCCCAATCCATTGCTGCCGGTGCTTTTTGTATTGATACGGCAAGATGCCTCGAGACGCATCTTTGAAACTGCAATGCCTTCCGCCTTACCTGCATCGCAGCCCTCCTGATGAAACATGGCGAACGAGACGGAACGCCACAGTGACTCTGACTCTCGCTACCAAGTCTCTCGCAATTAAATTTGAACGGAAGAAATCTCATTCCGGTTCGGACACTCTCATCAAGCCGGAAGCTGCCCGAAAACTGCCGAGCTCTCAATCTTAATGCGTCATTCTGACACACCCCTGGTGACATATTGACGCAGTTATCGCGCTTTATTTCGCGAGCCTAAAAAAATTCTCAATATATTCCATAATGGATCTTGACGTCCTTATTTCTGGCTACTAATTTTCACGACAAAGATATCTGGATGACCATATCTTGTTTTGTTTGATTAAGTAAGCCTGCAGACAGGGTTTGTCGTCGATGACCATTTTGATTGTGACTGGATGGAAGTCATGAAGTTTGCACTGCATGTTAATAGTTGCTCCCTTGTTCGAGGTTGGGGAAAAGCCTCTTTTCGAATTGCCGCAACGCTGGTTGCGATGGCGTTGCCTGCTGTTGCGATGGGACAGGAATCAGCCCGTTATTTTCGCGCTAATTGTATGACCTGTCATACGATTGGTGGCGGTCGGCTGACCGGTCCCGATTTGAAAGATGTGACGAAGCGAAAAGATAAGGAGTGGCTGATCAAGTTCATTCAGAACCCCTCAGCGATGATCGATTCAGGCGATCCTTATGCTGCGAAGTTGCTTGAAGAGGCTCGTGGTGTCAAGATGCCGGTTGTGGCCGGGATGAATGCTGCCCGGGCTGCGGACATGATTGCCTTGATCGAAGCGGAATCGAAACTTCCCGAGTCGCAATTTCAGGGAGCGAAGTTTTCGACCAAACCGTTCACTGACAAGGATCGGGCGACCGGTCGGGCAATTTTCGTCGGCAGTCAAAAGCTGAAAAATGGGGGAACTGCCTGTAACTCCTGTCACAGCATGTACGACCTGCCCGCATTTGGTGGTGGACGGCTTGGGCCAGATTTGACGCTGGTTTATGAGCGGCTCAAAGGTCGTAAAGCGTTGAGTGCCTGGCTGATTTCGCCAGCGACTGAAACGATGCAACCGGTTTTCAAAGATCATCCGCTGGAAGTGGAAGAGATCAATTCGTTGGTTGCATATTTTGAAGAAGCAGCCGGGCATACGGAAGCGAACGCTTCGGTGACTCGCATCGCGTTTTTGCTGTCCGGTCTTGTTCTGGCGACCGCGATCATCTTTCTGTTTGATGTGCTCTGGAAGGGGCGTTTTCGTGCGGTACGTCGACCGCTTGTTGAAGGGATTAGAAGAGCGATTCATCGGGGGCCTCAAACTGCTGGCTCTGCCTCTGTCGCGGCGGAAGCGGACGGCTGACAACAGTTGTCCGATTCGTGTCTGGTCAGTCGTGTGTTGCGTGAGAAGCTGAGAAATCAATCGTTGTTAGTCTGGATGAGAACGAGGTAGGAAAGAATGATGAGAGATGCCATTGCCTGGATTCGTGACGAGGTTAATCCGCAAAATCGCCAGTGGGAAGAGTTCTATCGTAACCGCTGGTCACACGACAAGGTTGTCCGCAGTACGCATGGCGTGAATTGCACGGGCGGTTGCACCTGGAATATTCATGTGAAGGATGGCATTGTCACCTGGGAGATGCAAGGTCTCGATTATCCGCTGTTGGAAGACGGGATCCCACCTTACGAACCACGCGGTTGCCAGCGGGGGATTTCCTACAGTTGGTATCTCTACAGTCCGCTTCGCGTGAAATACCCTTACATTCGTGGGGTGTTGCTCGATTTATGGAAGCAGGCCAGAGCCGACTACAGCGACCCGGCCGATGCGTGGAAGGCGTTGGTCGAAGATCCGGAGAAGCGTCAGCGTTGGCAGAAAGCACGCGGAAAAGGGGGCTTCCGTCGAACGAATTGGGAAACAGTTCTGGAGATCATTTCGGCCTCGATGGTCGGAACGATTCAAAAACATGGGCCAGATCGTATCGCGGGGTTCTCGCCCATTCCTGCGATGTCGATGATCAGCTACGCTTCCGGTGCACGGTTGATGCAGCTTGTTGGCGGGGTGTCGCTTTCCTTCTATGACTGGTACTGCGATTTGCCTCCTGCCTCTCCTGAAACATGGGGAGAGCAGACCGATGTGCAGGAAAGTGCGGACTGGTACCATGCGAAGCTGATCGTTTCGATGGGGGCCAACTTGGGGATGACACGAACGCCCGATTGTCATTTCATGGCGGAAGCTCGGCATAACGGCACAAAGATGTGGGTTTTCTCTCCCGATTTTAACATGGTGGCCAAATATGCGGATGAATGGGTTGGTTTGAATGCCGGTCAGGATGGTGCCTGGTGGATGGCGGTCAATCACGTGCTATTGACCGAGTTTCATCACAAAAAGAAGACAGAATACTTTATTGACTATGTCAAAAAATATTCCGATTGTCCGTTTCTGGTGGAAATCAGCAAAGATGAAAACGGGACAGTGCGTCCCGGACAGTTGCTTCGAGCCGGGCGATTGGAAAAGTACCAAGGTGTGGAGAACGGGGAATGGAAATTCCTCATGTGGGATGAAGACGCTCATGAAGTGAAAATGCCGATGGGATCCTCCGGAGACCGTTGGGGCAAGGAACAGGGCAAATGGAATCTGCTACTCAAGGACGGTATGGATGGTAGCGATATCAATCCGCAGCTTTCCTTCCTCGATGATTGCGACAGTGTGGTTGAAGTTGAGCTGGATGATTTCGGTGCAGGTGAGGCGCTGCATCGTGGTGTGCCTGTGAAGACGATCAAAACCGCGAGTGGCGAAGAAGTGCAGGTGGCGACCGTTTACGATATTTTGATGGCGCAGTTCGGTATCAATCGTGGTCTGCCCGGGGCATACCCTGCTGATTACAACGACGAAAACGCACCTTACACTCCTGCATGGAGCGAGCGGTACACCGGCATCGATCGTGATGTTCTCATCAAGTTTGCTCGTGAATGGGGAACCACCGCCGAGCATACCAATGGACGTTGTACCATCATTATTGGTGCGGGAATCAACCATTGGTATCATGGCAATTTGATGTATCGAGCCGGGATCAACGCGTTGGTTCTTTGTGGATGCGTGGGCGTCAATGGCGGCGGCTTGGCTCATTATGTGGGACAGGAAAAGCTGGCTCCCGCGGAATCGTGGTCATCGATCGCGTTGGCCAAGGACTGGTTCCCACCTTCACGGCTTCAAAATGCACCGAGTTGGCACTACGTTCATTCGGATCAATGGCGATACGAGAAAAACTTTACCGATTATCACACCGTACCGAAAAATCCAAGTCCGAACAGCACAGCTGATGGGCACGCGATGGATATGCAAGTGCGAGCCGTGCGGCAAGGGTGGTTGCCGTTCTACCCGCAGTTCCCGGAAAACCCGTTGGAACTGGTGCAACAGGCCCGCCGTGATGGGGCGACATCAGACGAGGAAGTCATCGCCTGGATTGTCGATCGCCTGAAGAAAAAGGAGATGAAGTTCTCTGTCGAGGATCCCGATGCCGAGGAGAACTGGCCACGCGTCTGGTTTATCTGGCGAGGAAACGCGGTCGCCGGTAGCGCGAAAGGACACGAATACTTCCTGAAGCATTATCTGGGCACGCACAATAATGCCGTCTGTCAGGATTTGGCGGAGGGAAATGTCCGCGAAGTCGAGTGGCACAAAAATGCCCCTCAAGGCAAAATGGATTTGGTTGTCGATGTCAACTTCCGCATGGATTCCTCTGCCTTGTACTGCGATATCGTACTGCCGACTGCAACGTGGTACGAAAAAGCGGATTTGAATTCGACCGATATGCACAGTTTCATTCATCCGCTCTCGCAGGCGGTACCGCCTTGCTGGGAATCGAAGTCTGACTGGGCAATCTTCAAGTCGATCGCCAAGAAGTTTTCAGAAGTGGCTGAGCCTCACTTCCCGGAACCGGTTGAGGACGTGGTGGCGGCTCCGTTGCCGCACGATTCTCCCGCTGAAATTGCCCAGCCGAATATGGATCAGTGGATTCTTGGCGAAGGTGAGGCGATCCCCGGTAAGACGATGCCCAATTTGAAAATTGTGAAACGGGATTACAAAAACGTCTACAAACAGTTTATCTCGTACGGGCCAATGGTTCGCAAGAACGGTCTCGGAGCGCATGGCACCAGTTACAGGATCGATGACGAATACGATGAGTACATGAAAACTCATCGTACCGAAACGTGGAACGGCAATACCTATCCATCGTTGGATCGCGATGTTGATGTTTGTGATGCCATCCTCCATTTCGCGACCGTAACCAACGGGGAACTGGCTTATCGTTCGTACCAGAACATGGCGAAGAAGACCGGATTGCCGTTGGAAAAACTTGGAGAAAAAAGTCGCAGTGTCCGCACCAGTTACATGGACATCCAAAGTCAACCGCGGCGGTTCATCAACAGCCCGATGTGGTCCGGCCTGATCGAAGACGGACGGACGTATTCGCCATTTACGTACAATGTAGATGCGATGGTTCCCTGGCGAACGCTGACGGGGCGACAATCGCTGTATCTGGATCACCCGATCTATATCGATTTCGGGGAGCACGTTCCGACTTACAAGCCGAAACCGCTTCCCACCGAATACGCGGATCTGCAATTTTCGGAATCGAACGACGAAACTGGCCCGGCGCTCATGCTCAGTTTTCTGACGCCGCACGGCAAGTGGAGCATCCATTCCACTTACAGCGATAACCAGCGTATGACAACGCTCTCGCGTGGTTGCTATCCGTTGTGGCTCAACGATAAAGATGCCGCCTCGATGTCGATTGCGGATAACGATTGGGTTGAGGTCTTTAACGATAATGGCGTGGTGGTAACACGGGCGATTGTCTCTGCCCGCATCCCACCTGGTATCTGTATTCAGTACCACACGACCGAACGAACACAGGGGATTCCGTTGTCACCGCTGCGTAAGAACAAACGGGCGGGAACCAACAACTCTTTGACACGTACCCGATTGAAACCAAACTTTATGATCGGTGGTTACGGTCAGTTTACTTATCACTTCAACTATTGGGGGCCGGTCGGTTGTAACCGGGATACGCATCTTCTTGTGCGGAAACTGCCAACCGAACCCGTGTTTTAATACGAGATAATTGTCCTGTTGACGGTAAATATTTTGATCCATACTCAAGTTTTTGAAGGTCTCGTTTTTCGTTACGGCAATCCGGAAAGAACGGCCGTGCTGAAAGTTCTGGTGAACGGGTAATACTCACTGGCGAGATTTCAAACGCATCCTGAGGAGAAAACGAATGCAAGTTCGATCGCAAGTATCGATGGTGTTTCATCTCGATAAATGTATCGGGTGTCACACCTGTAGCATTGCCTGCAAAAATATATGGACCGACCGTAAGGGTGCGGAATATATGTGGTGGAACAATGTCGAAACGAAGCCCGGGACCGGTTTCCCCACCAAATGGGAAGATCAGGAAAAATACAAGGGCGGGTTTGAGTTGGCCGAGAATGGAAAGCTCAATATCAAATCGACAAGTAAAACGAAGATTGTGCCGAATATCTTCCACAATCCGCACATGCCGACGATGGACGATTATTACGAGCCTTGGACGTACGATTACCAGAATCTGTTCAATGCGCCTGAAGGTTCGGTACAACCGACAGCCAGGCCGATTTCGATGATCGATGGAAAAGATATCGATATCCAGGCAGGCCCGAACTGGGACGACGATTTGAGTGGTTCCCCTATTTACGCCGAAAACGATGCGAACCTGGAGGGATTGACTGAACGGCAAAGGCACGAGCTGAGCGCGATCGAGCGACTCGTCTTTTTCTACTTTCCCCGCATTTGCAATCACTGTTTGAACCCCTGTTGTGTGGCGTCCTGTCCTTCTGGTGCCCTCTATAAACGGGGGGAAGATGGCATCGTACTGATCGATCAGAAACGCTGTCGGGCGTGGCGTTCCTGTGTCGCGGCTTGTCCCTACAAAAAGACCTACTTCAACTGGTTCACCGGGAAAAGCGAAAAATGTATTCTCTGTTTCCCACGACTGGAAACCGGCCAGGCTCCGGCGTGCTTCCATTCCTGCGTGGGGCGTATCCGTTATCTGGGCGTGCTTCTTTACGATGCGGATCGTTTGGAAGAAGTCGCCAAACTCCCGGATGAGGAACTTGTCGAAGGACATCGCTCGATGATCCTCGATCCCTTCGATCCGCAGGTGATTGCGGAAGCGCGAAAGAATGGTATTTCAGAAGCGGTTCTGGAAGCGGCACAGAATTCGCCGGTTTACAAGTTCGTCAAAGTCTGGAAGATTGCGCTGCCGCCGCATATTGAATATCGCACGTTGCCGATGCTGTTCTATGTTCCTCCGATGTCGCCGGTTCAGGCGAGCAAACCGGAAGACACGATCAAACATAACAGCGACAACCTGTTCCACGATATCGACGACTCCCGTGTTCCCATGAAGTTCCTGGCAAATCTGTTCGGGGCAGGTCATGAAGGCGGGGTTCGTTACGCACTGGCGAAGCAGAAAGCGGTTCGCTGGCACCGCCGGGCGGAAACAGTAGGTGATGTGGATCGTGAGACGGCTGATCGCATTTTACGCGAAGCAAATTGCTCCCGCGAAGAAGCGGATGCCATCTATAAGCTGACAACACTTTGCAAGTTTGAAGATCGTTTTGTCATCCCACCAATGCATCGTGAACAGGCGATCGAAATGATGAAAGATCCTTACGAACATAAAACAGAAGTCGGTTTCGGTTTCGTCAGTGGTCCTGCGAGGGGGTTATAATGGCTGGTCCCAAAACATTACGCGCGTTAAGCGGGTTGCTCTGTTATCCCGATGAGCACACCATCGAAGCGGCTGAACTGCTTTATATCATTTTGCAGGGCGAATTGCCCGAAGCGGCGAAAAGTATTTCAGAGTTCGGGCATTATCTCGATACCCATGAATTGTGGCAGGTCGAAGAAGCCTTTACAGCCACGTTTGATGTCAATTCTGAATGTGCCCTGGAAATTGGCTGGCATCTGTTCGGCGAGGAATATGCCCGGGGCATGTTCCTGGTGCGAATGCGTGAGGAAATGCGTCGGTATGGTTTGGAAGAATCGGTTGAACTTCCGGATCACATCACCCACGTGCTGGCTGTTATTTCGGCGATGCCTGAGGACAAGGCAAAACATTTTGTGACTTCGTGTGTACTGCCCGCTGTTAAAAAACTGCACGTGGCGATGGAAGGCAAACAGAGTCCCTACCGTCATGTCGTGAAGTGTTTGGCGCTGATTCTCAACCATGTTTGGGGAGAAGGCGGCTCGTTGACCGACTATTCGGAAGCGGAGCATGTCGATACCAACCGGGCGGCCAATGGCGTCGATTTACTGCACGCCTTCCCGGTTGCTGATGTCAATCTCGGCTGTGGGAGCGGCGGATGCGGCAGCGGTGGCTGTGGCACTCCGGAACCTGAGAACCTTGTGCAACTTTCTTCTGACACTTTCAAGACAAAGGAATAATTCACGATGGACCCGCGCGTTCTCGATCAATTCCTGTTTATCGCATTGCCGTATGTGTGCCTGTTTACTTTCTTTCTGATGACGATCTATCGCTATCGGACGCAGAAGTTTTCGTATTCAAGTTTATCGAGCCAGTTTCTCGAAAACAGGCAGCACTTCTTCGCGGTCGTTCCGTTCCATTACGGGATTTTGGCGATCACGTTGGGGCATTTTATCGCGTTTCTGATTCCTAAAACAGTTCTTGCGTGGAACAGTCATCCGTTGCGTCTGTACATTCTGGAACTTTCTGCCCTGGCTTTTGGGTTGCTGACCCTGATCGGTTTGGTCTCCATCATCATGAGGCGTGGATCGATTTCCAAAGTACGTCAAGTGACAACAACGACGGATTGGATTCTGTTTGTGCTGTTGATTGTCCAGACGGCTTTAGGGATTTCGATTGCGGTGATCTATCCGTGGGGATCGTCGTGGTTTGCGACCATTCTTTCCCCGTATCTATGGTCAATCTTTTTACTCAACCCCGATATTTCCTACCTGGCGGCTTCGCCGTTGTTGGTGAAGTCCCACATTGTGCTCGCGTTTCTCATTATCGGATTTTTCCCTTTCACCCGGTTGGTGCATCTGTTGGTTGTACCGAATCCGTATCTGTGGCGAAAAGTCCAGGTGGTTCGTTGGTACGGCAATAAATAGTTTTGTTGAAACAACTCCTGAGATTTAACACTTGACAGCAAAGAACTGAAACAATGGAAATTCGCAACAAAGCGACCAGTATAGACCTGTTTTCGCTGAAGACACCGCAGATGCGTGCTTTCCACATGTCGTGGTTTGCGTTCTTTCTCTGCTTCTTCGCCTGGTTTGGTATTGCCCCGTTGATGGCGGTCGTCAAGGAGGAACTGGGGCTTACTAAAGAACAGATAGGAAATACAATTATCGCTTCTGTAGCGATAACTATTATTGCCCGTCTGGTTATCGGTTGGTTGTGTGATCGTGTTGGGCCACGAATTGCCTACACTGCGTTATTGATCGTTGGTTCCATTCCGGTGATGACGATCGGATTGGCCCATTCCTACGAGAGTTTTCTGCTGTTCCGTCTGGGGATTGGGGTTATTGGAGCCTCGTTTGTCATTACGCAGTATCACACCTCGGTGATGTTTGCTCCCAACTGTGTCGGGACGGCCAATGCCACTTCTGCCGGTTGGGGAAACCTGGGTGGTGGTGTGACGCAAATGATTATGCCGCTTGTCTTTGCGATGTTTGTCGGCCTTGGCTATTCCGACGCAATGTCGTGGCGGTTGGCAATGGTTGTCGCCGGAGCGGTCTGTTTTCTTGTCGGGATCGCCTACTACTTCTTCACAACCGATTTTCCGAACGGGAACCTGAAAGACCTGTTGGAATCCGGCGAATTGACCAGAGAGGAGAAGAAAAAAGGGACCTTCCTGCTTGCTGCCAGTGATTACCGGGTTTGGGCACTGTTTATCGTTTATGCTGCCTGTTTTGGTATTGAGTTGACGATTAACAACATCGCCGCCATTTACTACAGGCAGGAGTTTGGCCTTAGACTGTCAACAGCCGGTTTGGTGGCCGGTCTGTTCGGCCTGATGAATATTTTTGCCCGTACAACCGGTGGATTTATCAGCGATCAATTTGTTCGCAAAAGTGGATTGAAGGGACGTGTTCGCTGGCTGTTTATTGCCCTGTTTATTGAAGGCATCGCATTGATGTGCTTTTCACAAATGAAGGTGCTGGCACTAGCTATTCCTGTGATGATTATCTTCAGTCTGTTTGTGCAGATGTCGGAAGGAGCCACGTATTCGGTCGTTCCGTTTATCAATAAAAAAGCACTCGGTTCCGTTTCCGGTATTGTCGGAGCGGGCGGGAATATGGGAGCCGTTGCAGCAGGATTTCTGTTTCGCAGTGAAGATTTATCTTACCAGCAGGCATTGCTCATTCTTGGTGGGCTGGTCTTCTGCGCATCCTTCTTCAGCTTCCTGGTGACGTTCAAGCCGGAAGATGAAAAAGAAGCCGAAGAAGAGTTCCAGAAAGCGGTAACCCAGCGCCACGAGGATCGCAAGTCCCGTCCGAGACGACGACCAATCCCCGGGCTGGCACAACTGCGACCGATGGATGCGCTGCGAATATATCTCGGTATCGCATTGGTGATCAAAGGAATCTATTTCATCATCAACATGAATGAACTGGAGACCTCTTTGGGGGATGGATTCGGGCAGGAACTGACGCTACTTTCCTGGCTGGTTGTATTTGCCCATGTAGTTGGCGGGGCGAGTTTTGTAATGGGCTTCGCCACGCGGTTCTGTGCATCGCTCAACGCTCTGGTTCTGTTTGGAGCGGTTATTGTTTCAGCAGGACAATCTGCCGATGTGAGTAGTCTGCTCGGAAGTAATATTGACTTCCAGTTTGCCTCACTGGTTTTCTTCACGCTCCTCCTGTTCATTTGGCGTGGGGCGGGTCCACTGTCATTGGATCACTTTGTCCGTTGTTTGGATACTGAAAATGAACTGGAATGTGTGGAAAGCGAAGTATAGGTGAATATCATGGCTGCAACACCGGAACATTGGGACGTAGAGGACGATGCCTTTTGGGAAGCGGAAGGGAAGCGTATCGCCAATCGAAATCTGTGGGTTTCGATTCCGAATTTGCTGTGCGGTTTCTCTGTCTGGTTGTATTGGGGGATGATCGCCAAGACAATCCAGAGGCTGCATTTCGCGAATCCGGAACTGTTCGATTTCACCTTTCGTAATGCGGGGGAATCGTACGATGTTCCCGGTTACCGGGCACTCCTGTTTACACTCCCGGCTGTGGCTGGTCTTGCCGGAGCGACGCTGCGGATTCCGAACTCATTCATGATCGCGATTTGTGGCGGCCGCAACGTGAAATTCATGACGACAGTTCTGCTGATTATTCCCGCCTTTTTAACAGGGATCGCGTTACAGAATCCGAGCACTCCTTTCGGTATCTTCATCGTTCTGGCTGCAATGTCCGGTGTCGGGGGAGGAGCGTTTGCTTCGAGCATGTCGAACATTTCGTTTTTCTTCCCGAAACGGATGCAGGGCCTGGCGTTGGGGTTGAACGCCGGTTTGGGAAATGCGGGCGTGAGTGTGATGCAGTTTCTGGTTCCGTGGGCGATCACCTATCCACTGTTTGGTGCTTTGGGTGGGCCGCCGCAGGAATTTGTTGTTGATGGAACAACGAAGCAGCTTTGGGTTCAGAACGCGGCGATGGTCTGGGTTCCAATCATGACCGTGTTTGCGATCATGGCTTGGGTCTTCATGAACAATCTGCCTCAGCATAAATGCGGTTCGACTCCGGCTGCTATCGGAAAGTATTTGTGGCTGCAGATAATCGGTTTTCTGGGAGCAGCAGTTGGTGTGGCGATGCTGATTTTTGTCGACCTGCCTGTTCCCGAGTTGATTCGCATTTTTCTGGTACTGATAGTTGCAGTGATCGTGACGTTACTCGGCATGAAATTCGCCACACCTGCTGCGATTCAGGAACCGCTCAACAAACAGTTTGCCATCTTCAATAACAAACACACCTGGGTCATGACCTGGCTGTATGTGATGACGTTCGGTTCATTCATCGGTTACGCCAATGCGTTCCCCAAATTGATTGACGATGTTTTTGTCACCCCGACAAACGGTTTGACAACTTCGAACTTCATCTGGATTGGTGCAGCCGTGGGGGCGTTTATTCGCCCGGTTGGAGGCTGGCTTTCCGACAAGCTGGGTGGGGCTCGCGTGACCCAGTGGGATACGTGGATCATGGTCGCTTCGACAATCCTGGCCGGTTACATCGTCTCGCTGGCCGGACAAAGTGAAACGCCCGAAAAATACTTCATTCCGTTTTTGATCACGTTTATCGTTCTGTTTGCGACAACGGGAATCGGGAACGGTTCGACGTTCCGTATGATTCCGATCATCTTTTCCAAAGAGCAGGCCGGGCCGGTGCTTGGTTGGACATCCGCTATCGCCGCTTACGGGGCGTATCTCATTCCCAAAATTTTCGCTACTCAAATTAAAGCGGGAACTCCGGAGTACGCGTTGTACGGTTTTGCTCTGTACTATGCCAGTTGTCTGGCGGTGAATTGGTGGTTCTATGCACGGAAAAATGCAGAGATCAAGTGTTGAGAGTTGAATTGGGTATCGAACTATAACCTTGCGTTGTTTGTGTGAAATTGGAGATTGATAATGAACCGGAGCATCGTCACTGTGATTCTGCTGATCGGGCTGTTCTACAGCCTGGTCGTGGTAGCGTCCAGCGTGAACGCCTGGCGTTACCCTGACGAGCAACAAGGTTATTCACCGAAGCAGCCGATTCCGTATTCACATCGTCTGCATGCGGGGGAATTGGCCATCAACTGCAAGTTCTGCCACTTCAATTCGTTGGAGAGTCGTCACGCGGGCATCCCCTCAACAGATGTCTGCATGAAATGCCATAAGTTTGTGACCAGTTCTTACGAGGTGCTCAAAGAAGAACTGGACCTGGCTGATAAGGAAAAACGCAAGCCGAAGACGATCATTTCAGATAAGCTGAAAAAACTGTACGCCTCGCTTGACCTGGTTGATCCCCAAACGCCAAACCCGGACGCAAAACCGAAATCGATCGAATGGGTTCGGGTGCACAACTTGCCCGATTTCGTCTGCTTTGATCACAGTGCCCACGTGACCGCAGGGGTCGCGTGTCAGAAATGTCATGGACCGGTGGAATCGATGGAACAGGTTCGTCAGTTCGAATCGTTATCGATGGGCTGGTGTGTGAAGTGTCATCAGGAATCAACGGAAAATGGAATCAACGGCAAACCCGTCCACGCCCCTCGCGATTGTGCGGTTTGTCATCATTGAGGTTTTGGATAAATGATTAACGAGGCCAACAAACCAGAAAGTTTGCATCAGGCAAACGAAAGCGGACCTCCCATGGATAACGCAACCATCCCGGAAAAAGAATTGTTTCAGTTGAACCGACGGCGGTTTCTGGAAGCGGCCGGCTTCACCTTTTCTGCCGTCGCTTTAAGCGGTTGTACACGTCCTGATCCCGAATTGGCGCTGCCGTTCGCGCAACTTCCGGAAGGAGTCAGACCGGGGCGGAAACTGACATACGCTTCGAGCTGTGTTGATTTTCCTTCTGGCTGTGGAATGTTGGTAAGTGTGCGAGATGGCCGCCCGTTGAAAATGGAGGGGATGCCCGAACATCCGCTTTCCAAAGGTGGCTTGAATGCGATTGCCCAGGCACTGCCATTGGGCTTGTACGATTCGCATCGGTTGAAAACCCCGCAGAAGCGGGGCGAACAGGCAGAATGGGAAGATGTCGATGACGCAATCCTGAAAACACTGGCCAGTATCAAGGATTCCGGCGGGGCCGTCCGCGTGGTGACTCCCACCGTGACGGGGCCGACGTTGAAGGAATCGATCAATACCTTCCTGAAGCAATTCAAGGATGGTTCGCACATCACATTCGATGCGGTCAGCCATTCAGCCATTCTTGATGCTCATGAAAAAACGCATGGCGCTCGGGTGCTGCCTCATTACTTGCTCGCGAAAGCAAAGGTGATTGTTTCGTTTGGGGCTGATTTTCTGGGAACCTGGATTTCTCCAGTCGAGTTCACCGCGGATTGGCGAACAAACCGCGTACCGACGGAAGACGATCCGCAGATGTCCTATCACGTTCAGTTTGAAGGGCGCGTTTCGTTGACGGGGGGCAAGGCGGATCGGCGTTACCGCCTTGCACCGGATGAGTTCGGCACGGTCTTGAATCATCTGTATGCGTTGCTTTCCGAAAAAGCAGGCAGGAAGGTCGATGCTTCCAAGCTTGGCGAGTCTCCCATTGCAGAGGCCGATTTGTCGACACTGGCAGAACGTCTCTGGAACGCCAAAGGAGAGAGCATTCTTCTTTGCGATAGTCAAACTGTAGCTGTGCAGGTAGTGGTGAATGCGATCAATCACCTGCTTGGCAATTATGGCAAAACGCTCGACATCAACAAGCCGAGTTTACAAGCACAGGGGAATGATCGTGAGGTTCTGAAACTGATTGATGAACTGAAAGCGGGCAAGATCGCCGCCTTGTTTGTTGCAGGAACGGATCTCACACACAATCTGCCTGAGCATGATCAACTTGCCGAGGCAATCAGTAAGGTTCGACTTGTTGTCAGCTTGAACGAGCGGGAAGACGATTTCACATCGCTGGCCCATTACGCTTGCCCGGATCATCACTTGCTGGAATCATGGCTCGATGCGGAACCGGTCTGCGGCCTGGTTTGTCTGTCGCAACCGCTGCTGCAACCGCTGGGGAATACTCGTTCGATTCTGGAAAGTTTCGCTCTGTGGTCGGGCAACAAATCGACCGCTTACGAAATTATACGGACATCCTGGGAAAAGAATATCCTGACCCGTTCGAAATCAAAATCGTTCCGCAAATTCTGGGATCAATCGGTTCACGATGGGTTTGTTCAAGTTTCTGCGGAGGCTCCGAAGGTCAGCGAATTCAAAGCCGACGCCGTCGTTCTTGCCCCGCAAGCAAAATCGGGTGAATACTGTTTGAGTCTTTACACGAAAGTCGGTTTGACCGATTCCCGGCATGCCCACAACCCGTGGTTGCAGGAGATGCCTGATCCGATCACGAAAGTGACTTGGGACAACTATGTCTCTCTTTCTCCGGCAACAGCGGAAAAATTGGGTGTAAGCGATGGTGATGTAGTCGCCGTTGAAGCTGGTGACGCCAATATTGAACTCCCTGCGCTGGTTCAGCGAGGTCAGCACGATCGTGTTATTGCGATCGCACTGGCTTATGGAGTGAAAGGAACCGATCGGTTTGCCAAAATTGGGCCTCAATGGCTCGAAAGCAGATTGACTGTAGCCGAGGGAGAGCTTGTTGGAAAGAACGCGGCTCCTTTAATCGATGTTGCCAATGGATCGTTGAGTTTAACCCGCGGTGATGTCGCGATTGCAAGAACAGACAAACGCCACGAACTCGCCAGGACGCAGGAATATCATTCGATGGAACTGCCCAGGAATGTCGCTCCGCATGGTGGGGAATATCGGGATGTTGTCGAAAGTACAACGCTGGCTGCCTTCAAAGATGACCCGGAAGCAGGTATGCACGAAAAACATTTCGATACCAGCGTGCAGCTTTGGCCGGAAGATCATCCGAAAAAGGGACATCACTGGGGGATGTCGATCGATTTGAATCTCTGCACCGGATGTTCCGCTTGTGTGGTGGCGTGTCAGTCGGAAAACAATGTCCCGGTTGTTGGTAAGGACGAAGTTCGTCGACAGCGGGAAATGCACTGGATGCGGATTGATCGTTACATCGATGGCGATGATGATGACATCCAGGTTTCGTATCAGCCGATGATGTGCCAGCATTGCGATAACGCTCCGTGTGAAACGGTCTGCCCGGTATTGGCGACAACGCACAGCAGTGAAGGGCTTAACGAACAGGTTTACAACCGATGTGTCGGTACGCGGTACTGTGCAAATAACTGTCCGTACAAAGTTCGGCGGTTCAACTGGTTCAACTATGCACACGAAGATTCGTTGGTGAATCTGGCTCTCAATCCGGATGTCACGGTTCGTGCCCGTGGGGTCATGGAAAAATGCTCGATGTGTATTCAACGTATTGAAGAAGGAAAAATCGACGCCAAACGCCGCGGCGTTCAAGTTGCAGATGGTGATATTCAAACCGCCTGCCAGCAATCGTGTCCTGCCAGGGCAATCACCTTTGGTGACATGAACGACTCGAATAGCGAAGTTCACAAAACGGAAGACAACCCGCGTCGATACGGCGTTTTGGAAGAATTCAACTTCCGCCAGTCTGTTTCCTACCTCCGAGTTGTGAGAAATCGTGATGAACAGCACAGCGGAAAAGATGGACATGGCGAGCACGAGGATCATGAGCACTCTGAAGTAACGCCATCAAATTCGAATAACATTGTCAATCTGGACGAAAAACGTACCAGTGAAACAGGAGGGAAACATGTCTGAAACCTCTCCCTTAAGGCCAGCGCTGGTTACCGGTGATAAATCACTGGGGGATATCACGAACGATATTTCTGCGCCGATGGCTGGCACGCCTTCCCCAATGTGGTGGGCCGCGTTCTTGATTGCGTTTTCCGCTCTTGTGCTGGGAGTTGTTGCAGTTACCTATCAAATTGCAACCGGTATCGGAACCTGGGGATTGAACAAGACCGTTGGTTGGGCATTCGATATTACGAACTTCGTTTTTTGGGTCGGTATTGGGCACGCCGGGACGTTGATTTCCGCGGTGCTGTTCCTGTTCCGACAGAAATGGCGCACCGCGGTGAATCGTTCCGCCGAAGCGATGACATTATTCGCGGTGATGTGTGCCGGACTGTTCCCTTTGATTCACATGGGACGCCCGTGGCTGGCATTCTGGATGGTTCCCTATCCGAACGAACGAGGCTCGTTGTGGGTGAACTTCAAATCGCCCTTGTTGTGGGATGTGTTCGCGATCTCCACCTACCTTTCGGTTTCTGCTGTCTTCTGGTACATCGGTCTGATTCCGGATTTTGCTACCATTCGAGATAAAGCCAGGCCCGGTTTACGCAAAACCATCTTTTCGATTCTCTCTTTTGGCTGGGACGGTTCAGCCAGAACGTGGCTTCGTTATGAAACGGTTTATCTGCTCCTGGCGGGACTCGCCACTCCGCTGGTGTTTTCCGTTCATAGTATTGTGAGCATGGATTTTGCAACGTCCGTTCTTCCCGGTTGGCATACAACAATCTTCCCGCCCTACTTTGTTGCAGGGGCTATCTTCAGCGGGTTGGCCATGGTGTTGACTCTCATGCTGATCGCCCGCAAAACGATGCGATTGGAAGATTACATCACCATCAAGCACGTCGAACGGATGTGCCTGCTGATGCTTTCAATGGGTTGTATTGTCGGCCTGGCTTACGGGACAGAGTTTTTCATCGCCGCCTACGGCGGGAACCCCTTTGAACAGTTCGTCTTTATGAACCGCGCGCTGGGGCCGATGAACTGGGCTTATTGGACAATGGTCACGTGCAACGTGCTTATTCCGCAGGTGTTGTGGTTCAAGTCGATACGAACTTCGCTGCCTGCCGTTTTTGTGATCACGATTTTTGTGAATATTGGAATGTGGTTTGAGCGTTTTGTGATTATCGTGACCAGTCTGCATCGCGATTTCTTGCCCTCGAGTTGGGCGCATTACGTTCCCTCGCTGGTCGAGATCGCAACACTGATTGGCAGTTTCGGATTATTTTTTACGCTCTTTCTGGTGTTTTGCCGTATCGCCCCGGCGATTGCCATCGCTGAGGTGAAAGATGCCGCGAATGTGAAAAAACGTGAGGTTCTACTGGAAGCACGTAACGAACCACCACAGATAATCGATACCGATCCGGTTCCAGTCAACGTCGATCCTTCTATGGGATGCTGAAGATTCCGTGCAGAAATAGATTGATATCGTTCGACCAGATCGACAAACAAAAATAATCAGAGCCGTTCGGTATTGATTGATCCGGTAAAGATGACAACAGAGTCTTTTCGTTCTGTTTTGGATAAATAACCATGAGTAAACAACTTTTATTGGCCACGTTCGAGCATGCGGATGATCTGCTCTCCGCAACGACGGTTGCTCGTGAAAAGGGCTTACGCATTGTCGACGCCTTCACGCCGTATGCGGTGCATGGGTTGGATCGTGCGATGGGGTTGCGACCTTCACGGCTGACGTGGGTCTGTTTCACCTTCGCAATGATCGGCGTTTGCGGAATGCTCTGTTTTGAACATCTTGTCGCTTCCGTCTGGTGGCCAATAGATATCGGTGGCAAACCGTGGAACTCGCTTCCTTCAGATGTTCCTGTCGCCTTCGAAGCAGCCGTGTTTCTGGGAGCGTTCAGTTCCGTCATCGCGCTGCTGATTGTCAGTCGTCTTTACCCAGGCAAGAAATCTCGCACGGTTCCGGCCCGTGTGACGGACGATCAGTTTATTCTGGTCATCGAAAAGACCGACGCCACGTTCGATACCGAAGCGGTAGAAAAAATGCTGCTGTGCCATCATGCGGTTGATGTTGAACAGTACATCGAAAAAAATGGGGAGTTTCAACTGTGAATTTGACACGAATCAATATCGTATTGGCCGTGCTGCTGGTGTTGACCTCACTTTTTGCTGTCTCCTTGAAGGTTGATTACTCGAAGCCGAACATCGAATTTCTGCCCACGATGGTGCATTCACCCGCCTACGATGCGTATGCGGCGAATCCGAATTTTCCCAATGGGCGAACCTTGCAGGCTCCCGTTCCTGGAACAATTCCGCGTGGTGAACTCCCTTTGTATTACACCGCAAGCAAGGAAGATGCGGTGAGAGCCGGGCTGGAATTGAAAAATCCGTTTGCTCTTGACGCTCCAATCGAAGTTGAACTGGAAGCACCGTCTACTGACAGTAAGGCCGCCTCAAAAACGGCTGCGAAGAAAACAAAGAAACTCAGCAAGGAAGAACTGGCTGAGGCGTTGAAACGGAAGAAACAGGCAGCCGCTCAGTTGAGACTGAATGCCTCCATCGAACGTGGGGCCGAAATCTTCAACACGTTCTGCATTACGTGTCACGGCCCGAGTGGTATGGGGGATGGCACGGTCACCAAACGCGGTTTTCCGCCACCTCCGCCATTGCCAACAGGGAAATCAAAAGAAATGAAAGACGGTCAGTTGTTCCATATCCTGACCTACGGACAAGGGAGCATGGCTCCGATGGTCTCACAACTCTCACGCAATCAGCGGTGGGATGCCATCAACTATGTTCGCACGTTGCAAAAAGGGAAAAAAACGGCTGGAACAGCTGATGTGAATTCCTCAGCAAAAGACAAAAAAACGGCTCCCGCTAAAACTGAATCCAAACCCGCGTCCAAAGCGGAAACAAAACCGCAGCCGAAAATAGAAACGAAATCAACCCCCAAACCGGAGACCAGGGTAGATTCGAAAACAAAACCGAAAGTGGCGTCTCCGGCAATACCCGGGAAAAATCCTGAGAAGAAACCTGAACAGAAACCTCGAGTGAAACCAAAATCAGCCACTGCAGATCCGAAAACAGCGAAACCTGATGCGACAGGTAAAACGCCCCAGGCTGAGGAGAAA
>JALTOP010000443.1:22974-37144 GCA_027000105.1 Planctomycetaceae bacterium
ATACAGATCTCTCAATACCACAAAGTTTGAATCGCAAGCTCATCACGGCTGCTGTTGTCGGTGTGGTTATCGTGGCGCTGACGGCTGTTGTTTCGCCAGCCCGTGCCTGGGCGAATCTGCTGCTCGCTTCGTATTACCTGATCACTCTCGGCTTGGGCGGCGCTCTGTTTCTCGCGTTGACAACCGTGACAGGAGCCGGCTGGAGTACCGCTTTCAGGAGAGTTCCCGAAGCGATGACAGGGTTGCTCCCCGTTGCCGGGGTGGCGATGCTGGCAACAATCGCGATTCGACTGCCCGAATATGGCTGGCACCATCACGGCGGGCATGACCCCGGGACCTACTGGTTCAAAGAACTCTGGTTATCCCCGAAACTGTTGATGATGCGCGCCGTAATTTATGTTCTCCTCTGGATTATCTTTGCCAAACTTCTCGTCGGACAATCACGCAGCCAGGATCTCCGGGGCGGCGAACAACGCCCGATCAATCCCATGATTTCCGCTCTGTTCATTTTTGTTTTCGGTATCACAATCACCCTGGCAGGAATTGACTGGATCATGTCTCTGGAACCATTGTGGTTCAGTACCATGTGGGGCGTTTACCAGTTTGCCGGTCTAATGATGGGCATTCTGAGTAGCGTCATCATCGCTTCCATCCTGTTGCGAAGAATCGGAATCCTCGAAGGCATCTTCCGTGACGATCACCTGCAAGATCTCGGGAAATTGCAGCTTGGCTTCGCCTGTTTCTGGATGTATATCTGGTTTTCGCAATTCATGTTGATCTGGTATTCCAACATCCCGGAAGAAACATCCTACTTCATTTTGAGAACCAAAGGCGCCTGGGGGCCGATTGTCGTCATCGCAATTCTGTTGAACTGGATCGTTCCGTTTTTCGCTTTGCTGCCCCGTCCTTGCAAGCGAAATGAATCGGTCATGTTCAGGGTCGCTGCCATCGTGTTGGTTGGTCGCTGGGTCGATCTATACATGATGATCTTCCCTCCTGTGACCGGTGAAGTTCCCGTATTCGGACTCCCGGAAATTGCGTCGTTCGTCTGCGTCGTTTCGCTGGCAAGCCTGTTGTTTATCAAAACATTCACGGCGGCGGCCCCCGTCCCCGAAAACGATCCTTACCTTCAGGAAAGTTTGCACTATCACTGCTGAATAGGTGGGGGCGTTAAAGATTCCCCGCAACAAAATCGGTTATCATCTACAGCGGGAACGGCTATTCACGGGAAGACCTGTGAGATACTCAAGGTAGGGTGTGCGAATGCAGCGTGTCTGCCCGGTTCTGATCTCGATCCCGTTATTTTCCGATTCAATGATTTCGCGACTCGATAATCAACGGGACAGGATTTCCGTTTTCGGAAAAGAGGGGGCAACCGGAAGATTGGAATACTCGGGGCCGAAGTTGGAAAGGTCGAGTGGCGAAGCATCAGAAGCCCTGTACGATTCCAGTAACGACTGAACCAGCTGAATGTTCCACTGATCCGACCGGGTAGGAGGAGAGGAGAAACCGGCGGGGCGGTTCAGTATCTGCGGATTCGACTCGCTCCACTGCGATGAGCCGGAGGCAGAATCGGTAAAATCGAGTGTGACGGGTGACGAGTCGAGAGCAGCCGGACTGTTGATCACCATTTTGTGCGGCCAGCCCGCGTAAACATTATGCTCTGCAATCCACCAGACCATCTTTTGCAGTTCTTCTGTTTCTTTTCCACCGGTAAGATGAACAAGAGGTTGTTCGATCAAGCCGATCAAAATGGAATCATCTACCCGAACGTGGAAATCAACAGGTTGTCTTTCGATTGTCATTCCCAAATCGACTTGAAGCAGCCCGTCGTTTATTATCCCTGTCACGCGAGCCAGTCGGACGTCCCACTTCTCCGGCATACTGCTGATGTTGTCGTCACCCGTATATCGCACGACGGCTCCATCAATGGTGAGCAGCGATTGACGAATCTCAAGAGAAGCAGGTTCGGATGTCTCTGCAATAATCAAGTCGGCGGCACCACGTACGACACAGTTTTCAAACTCGATCCGGGTTTCTGATTCCTGCAGAGTGCCGTCATTTTTCATCGATTCAACTGAAAGCACCGGAGACGGGGCCAGGCGGACAATGGAGGCTGCCGTCTGATGTTCACTTTCAACAGTCACCGTGCATTGGCGACAGCGCAGCTTTCCCGTTGCATTAATCGTAAACAGGGACCACTGCTGCGTGATGGCATGAGGGACCGCGACCTGAATATCAACGCCTGAAATGGTCAACGAGCCCTCCTTGATCGAAATCAGATCGTGAGAACGGGGCAGCGTCCCCATTTTGCCGGTATCAAACGAAAGAACAAGTTTTGAACCCGTCGTGGCCCGCAGCGTGACCGACTTGTCCAGTACACGCAACTGACGAACCGGGCAAAAGTACGGCTCTATCTGCCGGGATGAGTATTCGATGATCCCACCATCGGGAACGGTGTTGATTGCCGTTTCCAGATCGGTGGCTTGAATAAATTCCCCATTTCCTGCCAGAACACGAAACGGCGCAAGCTCACTCGGAATCGCCGCTTCAGGTGAGCTTTTTGATGCAGTTGGCGGGAGTGGACTCATCGCGTGGTCATCCAGGGAAACATCGCCTCCAACAGCCAGACTGATCGTACCGGTTTCAGACTGCGTTTCCGGGGAATCACCACTTTTCAGCAGCGGCAAAAAGTCCTTCTTGCCCCATGTATCAATTGATGGGCCAATACCGCCCCCCTGTTGACTGACGAGAGGTTCCGGAAAATCCTCGGAAATCTTTAAGGGGCTTTCATTGAAGCGGACGCTCTCTCCCGGTTCTGGTGATTTTGTGGCCAGTAACGAGTTGTTCTGCAACTGGTTGAAAGGCTGTTGCGGGTACCGACTGAAATCCGAAGAACGAGCCACAGTTGCGTACTCCCGATCGGCAATCCACGAATCTGAAACAATCGCAACCGTGCAGGCGATGATGAATGCCCCCAACCACCACCAGAGCATTGTATCGGAAACAACTCTCCTGTTGCCGGCTTGTGCGTTTTGCCAGGTAAGACCATCCGGATGCACCGGACGCAATCCCGATTCCGATGCCAGTGAAAGCAGATCGTGGATCAACAATTCGGGTGTTTGATAACGATCTTCCGGACTGCTGGCCATCATTTTCCGGACAATGCGCGCCAGTTCGGCTGGAACTTTCGGATTTTTCTCCCGACAGTCGGGAGCGGGTTTCCCCTGGTGATCCAACAGTTTCTGCAGCACGGTTCCTTCTGCATAGGGAGCCGAGCCCGTCAGCATATGATAGGCGGTACAGCCGAGTGAATAGATATCACTGCGCACATCAACCTGACGCGGATCCCGGGCCTGCTCGGGAGAAATATAATCGAAGGTTCCCAAGGTTGTGCCGGAGACAGTCAAATCGGCGGACTGATTCTCAAACTGTTCTTTTCTTGCCAGTCCCCAATCAACCAACTTGGCGCGACCGTTGGGCATCATAATGATATTCGAAGGTTTGATATCCCGATGCACCACGCCCAATGCGGAGGTATGCTTCAATGCGATGGCAATTTGAAGCATGAAGTTGACTGTTTCGGAAGGATCAAGAACCGATTTTTCCCGGATCAATTCCCGAACCGTTTTCCCTTCGATGAACTCGAAAGCAATGTAATGCAAACCGTGCGCGATGCCGGTCGAAAAAACTCTTGCAATATTTTCATGATCCAATCGGGCTGCCGCGCGAGCCTCATTCTGAAATCGTTTGACCGCAGACGGGTCACTCGCCTGGGCTGGAGAAAGAACCTTCAAGGCGACCGTGCGATCCAGGCTCTCATCGTGAGCACGAAAGACCGCTCCCATGCCCCCGGCTCCAATACGGGACTCCACCACAAAGGGGCCAAGCTTCATTCCGGCAGGCAAACGGGCGTGATCTCCACGGCCATCTTCGGAAAAGAGAAGGCCGATTGTCGAGGATGTCGCCTCTCCGGCAACCGCTCCTTCGACATCACTGGCAGGCCTGTTCACAGCGCGACCAGGACGAATGACCGTCGCGGGACCAGACCCGTCGGGCACAACGTCCTGCTTTAATGCAGTGCTCGAAATGTTTTCTGCCGATGATGCCATGGAATTGAAGAAGTTATGTCAGATTATTCCCGACAGAACGGGGGCTTTTGTCCGCTTTTCCCGTCCCGATTCGCATTCGCTCTCTATCGCAAAGAACGGCTACAAACGGAGAAAAATCCAGATAATAAACAAAGAGAACAAAATTGGTGTCGATTTCCACCAAGTTTCATCAAATCATCAAATATTCTCGATATGATTCGCGAAAGGCCCCGAACCACAACCGTTGATGTCAGCAGTTCAAACAGACCTGCCAACCGGAATTATGACGTCAAAAGAAAGGAACAGTTCACTCAATTCTAACTGCTGTACCAGGTTTTAGTTGCAAAAAATTGAAATTTTCCGGGCTGGCGCAAAATTTCCCTCTTCCTGTCACTACCCAACAATACGCACGAAAAGGCTTTCTCGTTGGAGAACTGAAGAAATTACACCACAGGCTTGAATTCGGCAGTATCCATAACCCTAAATGTAACAACATGATAGAGCGTCCGCCCAACTTTCAGGATTGAGTTGCCCTGCACCTGTTATCCCGTGCACGCTAAAGGGGACGAGCGGAGCAGTAGGAACGTGAAATCGTGAAGGTCGCCTTGTTAACCGCCTCGAATACTGTTAACCGCCCCGAATACTGTTAACCGCCTCGAACAGTGGGGATAAGCTGAAACTTGACAACAAATAGGCACTGATATGAACCGCGAGCAATTGCCGACTTTCTGTTTGTGGCTTTATCCTGGTTTGTTTTGTCTTGCTTAGTGTCATCTGCCCCATTTTACTGTAGCCCGTTTTACTGTAGACTGTGAGGTTCACCGTAGAGAGTAAACTGTCAAAATGAAAGACTGTAACAGTTCGGTGTTTTTACCGTTCGTTTCATCGCACTTGGTTAATTCCGATTATATCGGGTAAGGAAGTTATCATGTTAAACCGTTTCCTTTTTTTCTCTGTCACATCGCTCTGCCTCTGCTTTACAACCGGATGCACACCTTCAACGGAATCGGGTTCCGTTACGGAGGCCGGTTCAGCAACCGCTTCTGTCCCAAGTGAATCGCAAACACCGGCGGCAACAGGCATCTCTTTTCACACAGGTGACACCGTTACGGTGAAGGTTCCGGAGATGCACTGTCCGTTTTATTGCTACCCGAAAGTTGAAGAAACATTAACAGATTTGGGAGGCATAAAAAAAATCGAATTGGTCAAACAGAAAGCAGAAGACAAAATCGACGACCCAAGAATTATTCTTGAATTCGACGGTGATTTCGACTGGGACACGGCAACCAAGGCTCTTGAGGAAGCCGGCTTTGCAGGTGCGACTGTTGTTTCCGGAAAGTAGAAAAGTAGTCGCTATATTCTGTTGCCCCTCATTCTTGGAAGCGCGTTTTTGCAATTCTTTCCGATTGCCTCCCGTTTTGATTATTCAACTCCCCAAACGGGGAATCGAAGGCGAGCGTTTTTTTATTTCGGTTTGACCGGGCTGGATTCGATCTGGCTGTAGAAGTGGAAATGGAATAAAGGACTGGATTAAAGATGACCTCACCCGATCATATTCTCGGCGGATACCCGGGGACGCGTCTGCGTCGAAACCGGTTCTCGGATTGGTCGCGCAGACTGGTCGCCGAGAATCGACTTTCCGTGGATGATCTGATTTGGCCTGTTTTCGTTTGTGAAGGCGAACAGACGAAAACAGAAATTGAATCGATGCCCGGTGTTTTTCGCTATTCGATTGATCGTCTGACCGAACAGATCAAACTGGCTGCAGAGCTTGGCATTCCAGCTGTTGCGCTGTTCCCGGCAACACCGGCGGAGTTGAAAACGCCCGGCGGGGAAGAAGCACTCAACCCGGAGAACCTGATCTGCAGGGCGGTTCGTGCCATTAAAAAAGCGGGAATTGATATCGGTATTATTTGTGATGTCGCTCTCGACCCCTACACCTCGCATGGACAGGACGGGCTGTTGGTCGATGGAAAAGTTGTCAACGATGAATCGGTAGAAGTTCTTGCCCAGCAAGCCGTTGTGCAGGCACAAGCCGGGTGCGATGTGATAGCCCCGTCGGACATGATGGATGGTCGAATTGGCGAGATACGGGAGGCTCTTGATCTATCCGGATTTCAGCATGTGCAAATCCTCTCTTATGCGGCGAAGTACGCCTCCGCTTTTTATGGGCCGTTCCGGGACGCTGTTGGATCATCGGCCAACCTGGGAAGCGGGGACAAACGAACCTATCAGATGAACCCTGCCAACTCACTGGAGGCGTACCGCGAAGTCGCCTTCGATCTGGAAGAGGGAGCCGACATGGTCATGATAAAACCGGGCATGCCCTATCTGGATATCGTTCGCAATATCAAGGAGTCTTTTGGCGTTCCTGTTTTTGCCTATCAGGTCAGCGGCGAATACTCCATGTTGATGGCTGCCGCCGAAAGAGGGTGGCTCGATCGTGAAAAGGTGATGTTGGAATCTCTGCTCGCTTTCAAACGAGCCGGAGCAGATGGAATCCTGACGTACTTCGCGATCGATGTGGCACAAAAACTGAAAGATGCAAATTAAAAAAGAGATTCTTCTTCGCACGCCGATCGGTAGAGAAACACTCTCGCACCGAATGCTCTGCTGTAAAGTGAAATCTGCGGTTTTACCAGCAGGTGGCTGCACATTTTGCCGTTTATAACCCGCATTCAGAGCGGTTTCTCCCAGTAGAACCGTTAAACCTGTCCCTGCTTGCATAATCCGGATAACCCGCCAGGTTTCCCTGTTTGTTGCCGCTTCTCACCAGAATATGCCAAACTCGTTCTTGCTTCTGCTTACTCGCGTGGATTCAATGGGCCTATTCCAAGTGACAGAGATTGCAGGAGTAATCGTCAGGAGGTTGTCACGCTGGAACCCATTTCCGTGGGCCATCGGAAATGTCTGCGATCGCGGCAACAGAGAAAGAGGGCTTTCAGACGGAGCACCTATTTCTCGAAAAACATTTCAAGGTCATTTCTTTTTGACCTCCTCTCAACACTGAACTTAAGGAACAGATAAATGTTAAAAAAATTGTTTAATGACGAGGCTGGTTTTGTTGTTTCAGCCGAACTGGTGCTGATTTCAACTCTGCTTGTTCTCGGCTTGATTGTCGGACTGAGTGAAGTCCAACACGCTGTTGTGCAGGAATTGAACGACGTTGGTGACGCTATCGGTAGTGTCAACCAGAGCTATATGTACTCGGGCTTTTCAGCCAAGAAATCCAGCGGACGGGCTGTCAAGTCGTTTTCACGTGGTTCTGCCTTCAGTGATTTTGGCGATGATTGCGATAACAATCAATGCGACATCAACTGCGAGCAACCGGTTGCAGAGCGATACGCCTACTAATCGCAACAGAATTCAGCAAGAGTTTTGAGCAGTACAAGAGCCATTGGTTCAATGACCGGTGGCTCTTTTTTTGTGGCACGTGATCAATCTTCCGGCGTGGTGAAGACAAGTTTCTTTCCATCCGGAGACCAGCAAATATCGCGCGGCCATTCAATTTTCTGGCCCGGTTCCCAAGGGTGAGGCTTCTGTTTCTGCGTCGGATCGATCCAGTAGAACTGCTTGGTATCATCCTGAGGAGAAAAAATGGTCGTTAGAATGAACTTGCCGCCCGGATGCCAGGAGTTATCCTCTGCAGGCTGCTTCTTCCCGTCACTATATTGCACCTTGATTCCTTTAAGCCCCCGATCAACATCAACGGTAATCAGCTGCATTTTATTCTGTTTTGTCATCGCTTTGATACAAATCGATTTACTGTCGGGCGACCAGCAACTATTCCAGTAGAATCGGGAAAAAGGGACTTCTCCCACGGGGAAAATGTATCGATATGTTTCCTCCTGCGGATCGTAGATCATCAGATTCGGCCCAGTCGAGTAAGTGGAAAAGACGATCATTCGCCCATTGGGCGACCATTGTGCTCCCCAGCCATTTTTTTGAATTTCCTCCCGAGCGGTTCCATCGGCATTCATCATCCAAACGCCGTACGGTGAATAGCAACTGAAGGCGAAACGCGTTCCGTCAGCCGACCAACTCGGCATCGCACCCTTCCCCAGGTCTCTCATGTTGGTTCCGTCTGCATCAATGACGAGAATATGCGCATCACGCCCATTCTTGCCGTTTTGAGACTCCCACCCATCCATTGCAATTTTACTCCCATCAGGAGAAAACGCGGGAGAGCCCAACGACGTGTACCTGGGCGAGGTGAATAACTCCTTCAAATTGCCGCCATCTGCATCCATCATCCATAAGACATGATGGCGCGTATTCTTTTTTGGCTGTTCCTGCTTTTCTTCGGCTCCAACAATCCGAGACAAAGCAGTATCGAAAATGAACAGCACAAGAAAAAAAGAACAGGCATTTCTGATGGTCGGTGTCATTCTATCCCTCCGCTTATGATAAGCGATTTGCTGTATGCCCTTTGAATTCGGCAAACCCGGTAGACTGGTCTGGAAAAGAGAGCGAAAAAGTCTGGAAATCATTAGAACAGAAACGAACCGGAAATTCCCCTCAATAAACGGAGATAATTCGAAATATGACGAATAGAACCGAACAGAATCGATGCAGTATTTTTCAATAATACGAACAGGTCTCTCGAACAGACTGAGCATCATTTGATATCCGCACGTCGTATCCTGATCGTTTACAACATGGAAACGGCTCTCCTGATCGGTTAAGATTTTCCACAGACAGCCCTGCAACGGTCGAAAAATCGTCAACAATGAACTGGAACGGAACCTGCCGTGCACACCAAGCAAGATTCACCAACGCAAACAGTTTCCCCACCGCTCCGCTTGCATGCCAAGGCAATCAGCAAGCGTTTTCCTGGTGTGGTCGCGCTGGATAATGTTTCTCTGGAGGTTTTCCCGGGCGAAGTCCTGGCGGTCGTTGGAGAGAACGGGGCAGGAAAAAGCACGCTGATGAAAATTCTGGCAGGAGTCCAGAGCCCCGATCTCGGGCAATTGTTTCTTGAAGGCACTCCTGTCCGCTTTCAATCTGTCGAAGACGCCCTTGACGCCGGCGTTGCCCTGATCCATCAGGAATTGAACCTTTCGGACAATCTTGATATCGCAGTCAATATTTTTCTCGGTCGTGAACCGAATCATCTGGGCTGGATCGATCGCGTTACTGTCGAACGGGAATCGAAAAAGTATTTGCAACAGGTCGGGTTGAATCTGTCACCGAAAATGCTCGTGCGCGATCTTCCGATCGGTCAACAGCAACTGGTGGAAATTGCCAAAGCCCTCTCGATCAACGCCAGGGTTCTCATCATGGATGAACCGACATCGTCCCTTTCGCAGAAAGAAACGGCGACGTTGATGGCAGTCATCGGTCAACTGCGTCAGCAGGGAGTCAGCATTGTCTATATTTCCCATCGCCTGAAAGAGGTTGAAGAAATCGCTGATCGTGTGGCGGTGCTGCGCGACGGAAAAAATGCAGGCAGTCTGCAGCGCGACGAAATCTCCCATCAGACAATGGTCTCGTTAATGGTGGGGCGGGATGTTTCCCGCTTTTATCAGCGCAACCCCCACAAACCGGGTGGGATCGCCCTGCAGGTCGATAACCTGAGAACAACCGCCTGGCCCCGGCACACCAACAGTTTCCGTATTCTGAAGGGGGAAATTGTGGGGATTGCCGGCCTGGTGGGGGCCGGAAGAAGTGAACTGCTTCGCGCCATTTTTGGTATTGATAACCGCCTGGCAGGAGCAGTTCATCTCAATGGAAAACCGCTCCCGCCTGCAACGTCAAAAGAAGCGATTCGTGCAGGAATGGGGCTGGTGCCGGAAGATCGCAAATCGGAAGGTCTGATTCTGGAAATGAGCGTCAAGGAAAACGCATCGCTTGCCAGTCTTCCGTTCCGAGCCAAATGGAATGCGTTTATCAACTTTCAGGATGAAAAAGAAATTTTCGAAAAATTCTCGAAGTCCCTCAACATTCGCTGCTCAGGGGCCAACCAGCTTGTGGGACTGCTTTCAGGAGGCAATCAGCAAAAAGTCGTGTTGGCGAAATGGCTGGCGATGAACCCATCCGTGCTGCTGCTCGACGAACCGACACGGGGCATTGATATCGGTGCGAAAGAAGAAATCTATCATCTGATCGATCAACTCGCCTCGCAAGGTGTCTCGATTCTGTTTGCCAGCAGCGAAATGGAGGAGATCATCGGCATTTCCGACCGTGTGCTTGTCATGCACGAAGGAAAGATTACCGGAGAACTTCTGAAAGACCAAATCGAAGAAGAAGCGGTCATGTCTCTGGCTGCCCAATGAGCCAGACCGCTCCGCTTCCCGGAATTACGGTTATGGCTGCAAAATGACTTTCATCAATCCCGGCTCTGCGTGATAAAGCCGCTCAAACAATGCGGGGCCTTCTTCCAGAGGTGCTTTGAGGGAGATGAGCGGTTCAACCTGGATCTCACCCCGATCCATCAATTCGATACACTGGGGGTATTCTCCGCGAGAGGCACAGGAACCGTTCAATGTCAACTCGCGAGTGACGACGCTTTGCAGGGGCAACTCGACTTGCGGCGACAGATTGCCCACCAGCGTAATGTTTCCTCCTTTCCGGACAGATTCAATCGCTGTCTGAATTGTTTTGGTCGCCCCGACAACTTCCACGGCGACATCGGCCCCGCGCCCCGAAGTCAGCTTCTTCACTTCTGAAACAACGTCCTGCTCTGTGGCATGAATGGTGTTTGTGGCTCCCAATTTGATCGCCAATTCCAGTTTCTCGGAATCGAGATCGACTGCTATCACCTTGCTGCACCCAGCCCGCTTCATTGCCTGAACGACAAGCAAGCCGATCATTCCCGTTCCCACCACAACACAGGAATCACCCAACGAAATCGGGGTACGATTAGCCGCATGAACGGCAATGGAAACCGCTTCGATCATCGCGGCATGCTCAAAAGGAAAGGAATCCGGTAGAGCGTAAAGTATATTTTCCGGCACGACGACAAACTCGGCAAACGCTCCGTGCTGGCGGTATTCATCACACGAGACCCCAAGAACTTTTCGATGGTCACAAAGATTGATCTCTCCCCGCCTGCAATGAAAACAGGAACCGCAGGAAACCGTCGAATCGAACGTCACACGGTCATTCACCGCGAAATTCGTGACCTGCGAACCGGTTTCAGCGATCACACCCGCGGCTTCATGTCCCATCACAATGGGGGGAACTCGGCGGCCCGTGGAACCATCGTAACCGTGCACATCACTGCCGCATATCCCGCATGCCCGGACAGAAATGAGTACGTCGTGCGGGCCGATTTCAGGCTTGGGCATCTCGGTGATTTCCAACTGCCGATACTGCGAGAGCAACATCGCTTTCATTGATTTCCTTCTTGATTGCAAAAAGTATGGTGTAATGACCTGAAATCCCGACAGTTCCAGTTTCCCGCCACATCACGACGGAAACTCGACGGAAACACAACGGAAACATGACGGAAACATGACGGAAAACCGATGCCAGAAAAACCGAAGATGTCAACAGGAACGCTACAACAGACACACAACAACAGGAACAGGAACGCAACCTGCCGACGATTTCCTCACTTCGAAGTGGAACGATTAACCGGCCGATTCGGCTCCCTGAACAACAATTTCAAAGCCAAGATCTTTGATCATCTCAACATCTTCGTGTGGTGATTGTCCCGTTGTGGTGAGATAGTCGCTGACAAAAATTGAATTGGCAGGATACAGCCCCATGGCCTGCATCGAACGCAAGTGGACTTCACGTCCGCCTGCAATCCGGATTTCCGTCGCCGGGTGCATAAAACGAAACAGACAAAGTGCCTTCAAACACCGCAGTGGAGTCAGTTCCTCCACATTCTCCAATGGGGTTCCCTCAATTGATGTGAGAAAATTGACCGGGATCGATTTGACATTCAATTCACTCAATTCCATCGCAACACTGACCAGATCAGCATCGGTTTCTCCCATCCCGACGATGATTCCACTGCATAACTCCATCCCGGCATCTGAAGCAACCCGCAGGGTATCGAGCCGATCCTGATACGTATGAGTGGTACAGATCGTCTCGTAATAGTCACGGGATGTATTCAAGTTGTGATTGATACGATCAACCCCCGCTTCCGCCAGCGTTCTCGCCTGTTCCTGTTTCAGCAATCCCAAACAGCAGCAGATATGCAGCCCCAGTTCCTTTTTGATTCGTTTCACCACCTTGACCACGTGCTCGATTTCCCGATCCGTAGGGCCGCGACCGCTGGCAACAATACAGTAGGTCTTCGCCTGGTTTTCCGCCGCCTGTTTCGCCCCGGCAAACAACTTTTCCTCGTTGAGCCAGACGTATTTTTCGATCGGAGCTTCAGAGACTTTCGATTGCGAACAGTAGCCGCAATCCTCCGGGCAAAGACCGCTTTTGGCGTTTTTCAGATAATACAACTGAACCCGATTACCAAAATGGGCTTTGCGAATCTGGTAAGCTGCATCGAGAAGGGACAGAATCTCCCCATCGGGACAGGCGAGAATCTCGTGCAGGTTCTGCTCGCTGGGAACACGACCTGCCAGGACCTGCAAAGCGAGTTCACTCCAAACGGTTTTCAATGCGGTCGTTTCCATCGGGTTTCTTTTATGTTTTTGATGATAATGATGATTAACTTTCGACATCCTTCAGTCGCAGCACAACCTGGCGACGATGCGTCTCCTGAAACGCCCGATTCTACCGACAACAAAACCGTCAGGGAAGGCAGGCGACTCAGAAAATAGCGGCGATAGCTGCTGGCAATTTCCGACTGAAGAAATTTTCCGCTCAATACCATTATCATTTTAATCAGTCGAGCTGAATACTTTTGACCTGCAACCCGCATTTCGTTAGAATGGGGAGCGTCGACGGAGGACGACGCGAGCGGGGTAACCCGTTTTGTGGATGTGGACATCTTTTCGCATCTCTGCCTGTTTATCTGTCGCACCAAATGGTTAATGCCGCCGTAGCTCAGTTGGTAGAGCAACGCATTCGTAATGCGTGGGTCGGGAGTTCAAGTCTTCTCGGCGGCTCTTTTTGTCTACTACTTTCCCCTCTGTTGTCCGGTCAGCATGGTCACTGTCGATTTCAATGGCGGGCCGACCGGAACTCGCCGATTCCGTTCGCCACTCCGCGTAACATCCGGGAATCTGTATGGGGTATCAGGATTGCGAAAATATTTTGACTGCTTTTTCTGGCGCTGCAGTTTTCAGGAAAACCTGTTTGATGAAAAATCATCCAACGGAATTTCCGGAGTCTCATTCAGGATCAGTTGACGCATCAACCTGCCTGTGACCGGGGAAAGGGAGAGACCAGCCCGGTATTGTGCGGTGGCGATGAATCCATTTTCCCACGGTTCGAGTCGTCCCAAAATCGGAAGTTTATCGGGAGAACCGGGCCGAAATCCGACCCAGCATTTTTCAACCGCTGCTTCACTCAGGGAAGGGGCCAGTTCGGTGGCAAACTGAATGAGGTCTCGAACCGCACAGGCGGTGTTCTGTCTGATAAATCCGACATGTTCTTCGGTGGCTCCAATCAACAGGCGACCATCCCGACGGGGAACCAGATATCGTTTTTTCTGTTCAATAATCTGTTTTATTTGCCCTTCCGTTCTCAGTAAAACAATTTGCCCACGCACAGGAAAAACCGGGATCGAAAGACGCAGTGACTGCTCAAATTCTTTCGTCCACGCACCAGCTGCCAAAACAAACTGACTCGCCTGATAACGCCCGGCATCTGTGATGACGGCGGTCAGTTTCCCAGCACTGGTTTCAATCAGCCGAGCTGATTGATGTTCGGCGATCCTGACTCCCCGGAGTAAACAGGCCTGTTTCAACGCGCTGAGATGCCGGGGGTTTCTGGTCTGGGATTGTTCCGCCAGAAAATACGCCCTGTCTTCACAGACAGATGGTGCAACCTGAAACCTCGCACAGTCACGAGCGGCAAGCTGTTCGGTCTGAACCCCCTGTTTTCCCCAGGCTTGCTGTTCCGCTTCCCTTTGTGAAGAACTGGAAGTGACAATAACCGCTCCGCAGGTATGATATTCGTTATCGATCCCGGTTCGCTCCCTGATTTTCTCCGAAATCGCAGGC
>JALTOP010000444.1 GCA_027000105.1 Planctomycetaceae bacterium
TAAATCCCGTAATGAAAATCGTTTGGCAATACCGTGCAGGTCAGGCCCGATTGCGGTGCGCCCGCCATGACACTGACTGCATTGCTGCCTTTTGAAAATTGTTGCTCCGCGTTTCGCGTCGCCTCGATTCCAATCGATACGGTCGATCATTTTTTCCCAATTAAGAGACAATGAACGGGAAGCAAGTTTCGCCTTCAATGCGGGGAATTGCGCTGATGCCCACGTGATCCACTGGTCGACAATCGCCTGCTTCTCCTGATACGAAGGCTTCACGCTGATCGGGCTTTGTGGAGGCATTGTTTCGACGCCGTTTCCAAGCTGCAAAGCTGTCTTGCGAATCAGAGCTACTGTTTCATTCCAGATCGGGTTCGCCGCCGGGTCACTCGCGGCTCTTCTGAGCAGTTTCAATTCGGCAGTCAGAATTTCAGGAGACGTTTCTTTCCACTGGGAAATTGCAAACAGGCAGGAAGAAACAACGTCCCATTGTACGGCATCAAGCCCACTTAAAATGATGGGATGATCCTGAGGCAGATTTTTTCGGGCGAGTAGTACGATTGCGATCGGACGTAAAGAATGATCATCCAGAGATTGGTGAATCAACGGACTGACCACTTCAAAAGGCAACTCGGAAAGCAGTGAAAGCAACTCGGGAGTCAATTCCGTTTTGCCGCTTTTGACAAGTTCCAGGTATCGCTTCAAGGCAGCCGAGCGTGTTTCTCCCACCATTTTTTTGATAAACAGCACATGGTTTCCGGTTCCGAATTTGGGGTTCCCGACCAGTGAGGTGGACAGCATCGGATCAAGCAGAAGAAGCTGTTCATATAGCTCGCTCAGGCGTGGCTCCCAATGATTGTCAACAAGGAGTTTCCGCTTTTCTATTTTTTCATCCAGGCTCAGAAGCGTTTGGGCTATTTTCTCTGTTTCCGTTTTCGTTCTCGTACCAGGTAGACAGGCTACGATAATCAGGTGGTGAAGATCGAAAGTCGGATGCGATTCAGGTGTGATCCGATTCAACACTTTCTTCAATAGTTGTTCGTCAGCCACATTCAGCATCGCGGCCAATCGTCCCAGTTCCCGGTCAAGTCGATCGTGCCCGCTCGGATACATACCGGAAATTTGAAGGCGAAGTTCGTTGAGAAGTTCCCGTTCTCCGGGCAGGGGAATCCGGGAGAGATACCCATCAAAAACGGGAGCGTGCCTGGTGCTTGAGCCGAATCCTCCCAGGGCATGTTGAATCATGAGAACCGTTTCAAGTTGTTGCCGATGATCGTTGAGTTTTTTCAGTGCTCCCAGTCCGATCGCATGCCAGGCGTACGGATGCCCGATGTAGCCGCGATCGACAAATGCCCGTGCGAGTTGAATAGCCGAAGACCAACCGTTCTGGCGGACGAGTTCTCCCACGCTCTGAAAACTTGCGTCTGGCAGTCTCGCTGTTGCCTGTGTAGCCAGATAGCGGACGACCCGGTCTTCGTTATTGAGGCTGGCTGCAATTTCCGGTATGAATTTCGTCAGTAATTCATCAGGTGCATTGAGTAGTACCTGCAGTGCAGAGCGGAGAACGGCGGGGCTACTTTTGTGGAAAAAGGGTTTCAAGGCGATTTTGTTCAATACGTTGTTCCGAGTTCTGCCGTAGGCCCAAAGGGCTCGTGCTCGCAACTCCCGGGTTTCATCCAACTGCATCGACAGCATCAAATCGACATCGGGCCCCTGAAACTTCTCTGTCAGTATTTCGATTGCCCGAATTCGCTGAGCTTCATCGCGGCGCTGATCCAACGCAGCGATGATGAACTTTTCCTCGCCCAGTTTTTCAGCTTTGGGTTCCCAACGGGCTCGTGACCATGAGGCAAGTGGTTGGGGAGCGTTCAAAACCGCATCCAGGGGAGAGATGGCATTGGGGGAGTCGCGATCAGCCTCTGCATCCTTCCGGGTGGTGGTTGTATCAGTTGCGGAAATGCGATAGATGCTCCCCTTTGTGCCACGACCACCGACTGATACGTAGAGAGAACCATCAGCGCCAACGGTAATGTCTGTCGGAGCAAATCCATAATTTCCTCTGGCAGTGGCGAAGTTCCTCGCCTGCGCAACCCAACTTGCTCCTTGTCTTTTCTTTTTGAGAGCGATCACACGCCCATATGTCCAATCGAGAACAAAGAAAGCTCCGTGAAATTCCTTGGGAAATTGATGATGCCGATAACAGACCACACCAGTGGGTGAACCCCGTCCCAATTCTGCCAGAACGGGGGCCATCTCTGCAAAATAGTTGGGCTTCTTCCAGGATCTTGAAACCCAGCCATGATTCATTCCTGTGACCGCATGGTAAAAACGTGTCGGGCGATACCAGGGTAACGTAATATCGCGTTCTCCATCGCTGTCATAAGTAAACAGTTCGCCAACGGGATCGAAATCGAAGTCGTAGGCGTTTCTCAGACCATCCGCCAGGATTTCCATTTGGGTGAAATCGGGAGATAGCCGGAACAGAACACCTGCATGAGCCTGGCGAACAGGTGATCCCGGCGAAATTCCCGGCATTTTCTCAACCTCCGCCATGTTACCCGCGATCAGATACCACCAGCCATCCGGCCCTTTCCGAATGGCATGGGTATGATGTTCGCCTCCCGCTTTGAAGGGAAGGATCATTTCGGGGGGAGCATCGGCGACGGAATCGTGATTCGCGTCCTGAAACCGCAGCAGACCCGCATCACCGATGCAGTACAGGTTGTCTCCGTCAACAAACATTCCCTGCGCGCCGGTTTTGGGGCCAGCATAATATTCTCGAAAGCGATCGGCCCGTCCATCCTGGTTGTCATCAAAAAGTACGCGAATATATCCCGGCCCTGAGGCGACCAGATTTCCACTGGTATCCGTAGTCAGGCATTGTATATCGGGGCCCATTTC
>JALTOP010000445.1 GCA_027000105.1 Planctomycetaceae bacterium
GCATCGGCTCCATTGATCACCCGATGATCGTACGAGAGCGATAACGGCAACATGAGCCGTTCTTCCAATTCGCCATTGATCAGCTTCAGTTCTTTCTGTCCGCGTGACATCCCCAGGATGGCCACTTCAGGGTAACTGACAATCGGTGTAAAGCTGGTACCGCCGATGCCCCCCAGGTTCGTAATGGTAAACGTCCCCCCCTTCATGTTCTCCATCGACAATTTGCGATCCCGGGCCGCGACAGCCAACTCGACCACTTCAGAGGCGATTTCCAGCAGCGATTTCTGATCCGCATTCCGCAACACCGGTACGACCAGCCCGTTTTCGGTATCGACGGCAATGCCGATATGAAAGTAGTCCTTGTAGACGATTTCCATCGTTTCCGGATCGAGACTGGAATTGAATTTCGGGAACGCTTTGAGTGCGGTCACTGCGGCTTTTACCGCAATGGCGGTCATCGTCACTTTGGGACCATTTTTCCCTGTTCCCTGCAAAAACTGTTTGCGAGCCAGTTCGATATCGGTGATATCCGCCAGATCGTGCTGAGTGACATGCGGGATAACATTCCAGGATCGGGCCAGGTGTTCTGCCGCCGTTCTGCCAATTTTATTGAGCCGTTCCCGTCGTGTCGGCCCAAACTCTGAAAAATCGGGAAGCGGCGGTGCCGCGACCGGCCCTGCCGATGCCGCAGGTGCAGCCAGTCTCTGTTTAACGTAATTCTGCACATCTTCCTGGGTGATTCGGCCTCCCGGCCCACTTCCCTTGACGTCATAAAGATCGACGCCAAGATCACGCGCCATTCTGCGTGTCGCGGGGCCGGCCGGTGCAGGCGGACGATCTTCGTTCGAATCCGATACTGAAGCAGCAGGACTAGCCGTAGAACTGGCGGTGACTGTATCCGCAGTTTCAACCGGTTTGGGAGGCTCGCTTTCCTGCGCTGCCGCAGTCTTTTCAGGTGCAGGAGCAGGTTGTGCTTCAACCTCTTCGGCGGCAGGCTTGTCGTCCGGTTTGGCCTCAACGGGGGCATCCGCGGGAGCTTCTGCATCAATCGTCAACAGCGTCGCCCCGATCGGTATTGTATCGCCGGGCGAAACGTGAACCTTGGTGACACGCCCTGCATAGGGACATTCAATTTCAGCCAACGCTTTTTCAGTCTCGACTTCAGCGACAACCTGATTGGCCGTAATTGTATCACCTTCAGAGACGAGGATATCCGCCACATCAGCAGATTCAACACCTTCTGAGACTTCGGGAAGTTTGAATTCAATAGACATCCGTAGATTTTCTACAAGTAAAAAGTTTGATGGTCATCCTGAAAAAGAAGAGCCCGCTCACGCCTTGAGAGGATCAATTTTTTCGGGATCGATTTCCAGATCTCTGAGTGCCTGTGCCAAAACGGATCTTGAAAGATGTCCGTCATCAACCAACCCGACCAGTGTCGAATAGACGATGAAAGAAGCATCAATTTCAAAATGATGCCGCAGGACAGGACGTGTATCACTACGACCAAAGCCATCCGTTCCGAGTGTGATATACGTACCGGGAATCCAGTCGCGAATCTGGTCGGCGACAAGGTGAACATTATCGCTGGAAGCGATAACCGGCCCTTTAACACCTTCCAGCGATTTCTCCAGATATGTCTGTCGAGGTGTTTCATCAGGATGGAGCCTGTTCCAGCGCTGGGTTGCCCGGGCTTCTCTGCAAAGCTCACTGTAACTGGTGACAGACCAGACATCGGTGGAAATACGGTATTTCTCTGCGAGAATCTGCTGTGCTTCGAGGACGCATTGCAAAATCGGCCCGGAACCGAACAGTTGCGGGCGAACCGGAACGGCTTCGTCGTCCACATCGGACTGCTTGAACCTGTAAAACCCCTTGAGGATTCCCTCTTCAACTCCCTCCGGCATGGGGGGCATGACATAGTTGCCGTTATAAACGCTGATGTAGTAGAAGATGTTTTCGTTCTCCGCATACATCCTTCTTAAACCATCCTGAATGATCACGCTCAATTCGTAAGCGAATGCCGGATCGTAGGCGACCATATTGGGAACGGTTGTCGCCACCAGTTGCGAGTGCCCATCTTCGTGCTGCAACCCTTCACCATTCAGCGTGGTACGCCCGGATGTCCCACCAACCAGAAAACCTTTCGCGCGGGAATCTCCCGCCAGCCAGATCAGATCGCCCACCCGTTGGAAACCAAACATACTGTAATAGATATAGAAAGGAATCATCTGGACGCCCAGATTGGCATAGGCGGTTCCGGCTGCAATGAAAGAGGAAATCGCTCCTGCTTCGTTGATGCCTTCCTCCAGAAGCTGGCCATCTTTCGCCTCCTTGTAATACATCACCTGAGCACGATCGACAGGCTCGTAAAGCTGGCCTTTGCTTGAATAGATGCCGCATTGACGAAACAGCCCTTCCATTCCGAACGTCCGCGCTTCATCGGGAAGGATAGGCACGATTCGTTTGCCGATTTCCTTATCTTTTAGCAACACGTTCAGAATCTGACCGAACGCCATCGTTGTTGAGACTTCTTTCCCCGAACTTCCTTCGTTCACTTTGGCGAATTTTTCCGCCGGCGGTACGGAAAGCGTCTCTGTCGTCGGATGACGAGCCGGCAGGTAGCCGCCCAGTTCTTTTCTCCGCTCCTGCAGATATTTGTACTCGACGCTATCTTCCGGAAAGCGATAGAACGGTGCCTTTTTCACATCGTCGTCGCTAAGCGGAATTCCGAAGCGGGAACGGAATGAAATCAACTCTTCCTCGTTCAACTTTTTCTCGTTGTGGGTATTGTTCCGCCCTTCTCCCGCCTCACCCAGGCCGTACCCCTTGATGGTCTTGGCAAGGATGACCGTCGGTGCTCCCTTGTGCTCAAGAGCTGCCTTGTAAGCGGCGTGCACTTTCAGCGGATCGTGCCCACCACGTCGCATGCTCTGTAACTGCTCATCTGAAAGATGTTCGACCATTTCCAGCAAATCTTCATCAACACCAAAGAAGTGCTCTCGAATGTAGGCTCCCGATTCGACGCTATACTTCTGGTACTGACCATCTACGACTTCGCCCATCCGTTTGACGAGTTTACCTTCGGTATCCTTTTCGAGAATAGCGTCCCAATCAGACCCCCAAATGACTTTCAGGCAGTTCCAGCCTGCTCCCCGAAACGCGCCTTCGAGTTCCTGAATGATTTTTCCATTCCCGCGCACAGGGCCATCCAGACGTTGCAGATTGCAATTGATGACGAAAGTCAGATTGTCCAGTTTTTCCCGGGAAGCAAGCGTGATCGCTCCGAGTGTTTCCGGCTCATCGCACTCGCCATCTCCCAGAAAAGCCCAAACCCGTGACTTACTTGTATCGAGAATCCCCCGATGGTGCAGATACCGCAAAAAGCGGGCGTGATAAATGGCTGTGATCGGCCCCAACCCCATTGAAACAGTCGGAAATTGCCAGAAATCGGGCATCAACCAGGGGTGAGGATACGAGCAAAGCCCACGACCACGCGGAACTTCCCGACGAAAATGCTCCAGATGCGATTCATCGATCCGCCCTTCAACAAAAGCTCGCGCATACATCCCGGGAGATGCGTGCCCCTGAAAATAGACCATGTCCCCAGTGTGATCTTCGGTTCGAGCGTGAAAGAAGTGGTTTTGAGCTACTTCGTACAGCGTTGCAGAAGACGCAAAAGTGGATATATGGCCGCCTATCCCGTCGAATTTTTTGTTCGCCCGATGAACCATCGCGAGGGCATTCCAACGGACGATACTCTTAATTCGCCGCTCAATCTCCTGATTTCCCGGATAGGCTGGCTGCTCATCAGAAGAGATCGTATTGATATACGGAGTTGTCGCGGAAAAGGGCAACATCACGCCACGAAGGTAAGCCCGTTCGCGCAAATGCACCAGCAGTTGCGTCACTTTTTCCGGCCCGTATCGACGAATCACATCTTCCAGAGATTCGTACCACTCTTCCAATTCAGCCGGATCAATACCAGCCAAAGCCCCATCTGTAATTGTCGTCATAACTTCTGCTCATCCTAGCACACCTGCTCAGCCAACAGGCCTGCACCCATGGACACCTTCGTGGGCTCCCCCAGGCGTAGAGGAACCGACCGATTCGTGGAAAAATAACGAGAAACAACACGTCCAGACGCCTGTACCAACTCTCCAGCTCGAATCTCTCACATTTCAACAATACTATAGTAAATATCAAGCCAAGATGGGAGTGATAATATCACCCTGGAGAATTTAGCCCCGAGGTTATCGCCTCAGAAGAAGAACGGATCGATCTGTTTGCCGACTCGCTCAGATTCTTTAGAAAAATTGCAAATTCCCGGCTGATCTTGACAAAACCCATATTCTACTGGTACACGCAGGCCGGAAGAAACCGCCGGATTCCCCCTTCAGCAGGTTATGAAAATCACTTCCCTCGTCTATTCCGTTCTTCTTTCTCTTTTCCTTTTCATTTGATCACTATTTTCCGACCCCGTGTTTTTCCTCCCTCTTTCTCTTTCGGATTCGACGCAACTGGTCGTGCGCTGTTCGGGCACCGATCGGGCACTGATGTTACCCTCATTTCGATGTTACTCTCATTCTCGTCCAGTATAGCGTGTTCAGCGCCTCTCTGTTCCGAATTTGATCTGTTCTGAATCTGATAAGAGATGATGGCCTCATTTTATCGGCAAAACTCGATTCCAACTGCGGCAATCCGGGCAGTATTTGCCGTCCGAAGCCGTCTTTATTATGAATTATTTCGAATTCAGATGAACAATGGCCAAAGATCCAGCTAATGAACCTCAAGATGAAAATGCTGCTGATGCGTCCCATCAGGAGGAACCGCTCGGTTTCTACCCGCTGCTTGCGATCAGTCTGGGACTGGGGATCATTTTCCCTGCGCTGATCTGGCTGATGGTCAAGGAGCCGGAGCCGACGCCGATTCAGCAAACTGAACAGGCACTGGAACAGTTGGAAGCGGGGCGAACGAAAACAGCCTATCTGACCGCGATGAAGTTGCTGAAAAAGCATGTCAGTGAACCGGGGATTGGTGGTTCTCTGGAATTCATTGTCGGCGTGGCCCACTTCAGAAAAGCGGAAAAAGATGTCAAGGAATCCCCCATCATGAACCGGAATGTGGCAGCTCAGGGTTTTGAGCTGGCCAGGCGGTATCTTGAGCAGGCCAACTTGAAGACAATTAAAACGGAACTCCGCTCCGAGTGGTCCTATTCGCTGGGAGCCTGCTATTACTATTTGGGACGGCTTTACGATGCTCGCGAAAAACTGGAACTCGCCTATGCCCAAACGGAAAAAAGAAGAGCCCATACCATGCTGATGCTGGGGAAGTGCTATGTCGACCCGAACGTGATGAAAGCCTCTCTAATCCACCCGACAAACCTGCTGGAAGAGCAGGAAAAAAGGGCGGAAATCATCACCCGTCTTGAACAGATCGTTGCACCTGATTTACAGGAACAGCCATTGACAGAAACTGAAATTGTCGAAGCGTTGATGTATATTGCGGAACTCTATCGGCAGGAAAAAAAACTGGATCAGGCAGAACTGGCTCTGCACAGGATCAGTGGCTATCTACAAAAGGATATCGCTTCGGAGGACGTGAAAACATCTCTGAGCGACAGCAAGGAAATTCTTCGAGCCATGATCGTTCTCGATCGTGGTGAATCGAAAAAGTCGCGGGAAATTCTGGAAAAACTGATTGCGGCGAAATCCGGGCTGGAACTGAAAACGACATTACAGGGGCACTATCTGATCGGTTTGACCTATCAGCATGAAGGAAAGAGCGATCTGGCGATTGAGCATCTTGAAAAAGCCACCACCGTAACCGATTCGGATGTCTGCTTTCCCGCCAATCTATACGCTGGTGAGTTGGCAAGAAAACGGGGATTGCATGAAGACGCTCTCGATTACTATTTACGGGCGTTATCCCTTGTCGATTCAACCGAGACATTCACCAATCGCTGGATCGATCTGGATAAGGCTCGCCTGATTATCAAAGCGGCCTGGGATGAGTGGGGAACTTCGCAGCGGTATGAACATTATCGCTTTTCGATGGAACTGGCCGACCATATGGTTCCTCTGTTTACTGCAGAGTTCGCCAACCAGCTTTCAGCATTGGCCAGTCGGAAACGGGCGGAAATCATTCAGAAGGAGATGGAAGACGACGGAAAACAGAAAGATCCGGAAATGCGACTGCTCGTGAAGGATCACTGGAAGCGGGCGGGTAACGCCTATGCCCGACTGGCGAACAGTTTCCGTTCTTCCGACAAATACGCGGAAACACTGTGGGAGGCGAGCCAGTTGTACCGCCGGGGTGGCGACCACAAGAACGCCCTGTTGATGATCAAAAAGTATATCGCTACCAACCCACGAGTGGGACTCCCGCAGGCCCTGATCATGAAGGCGCGTACTCTGATGGATCTGGATCTGTTTTCCGAACAGGATTACACTGCAGAGGCGATTTCCATTCTGGAAGACCTGATCAAGAAATATCCCAAGGATCAATCGATATACGATGCCGAACTGTTACTCGGACAGGCCTATCTGGAAAAAGATCAGGCGGATCGGGCAATAGAAATCTGGCATTCGCTTGTCACGGAAAGCCCATTGACTCCACGAGCGACTGAATGGCAATCAGCAATATTCGCTCTTGGACAGGTTCTGTTCAATACATCCGATACCAGGCCCTACATCCTGATAAAAAACAGTCCCGAAAAAAAGGGAGACCAACAACAGCAGAAGCAGCCGAACCCGGAACACTTCCAGCACGTCGATGATGCGATTCGTTGGCTCGATGAATTCGTTCGAAGAATTCCCGATCATCCCCGTTCTCTGGAAGCACGCTGGCTACTGGCCAAAGGGTTGCACTTCCGGGCAAGCAGACCGGAGGAACAACTGAAAGATGAGAACACGGCGACCACCGAAAACACACGGAATGAATTACTCAATGAAATCCAATCCTATTTGGAACGCTCAAAGCTGCAATTCAGGATACTGAGAGATCAACTGACAGCCCGGGAAGAAAGAAATCAGCTTGATGATGTCACGGCGCAGTTTGTTCGCGATGCCTATTTCGAACCTGCCCATATTCAATATGAGTTGGGGCCGTTTGACGAAACAGGAGACGCATACCGCAAGGCGATTGATGAGTACAGCAACGCCGCGTTCCACTTTTCCGGCGATCCGACCGTCCTGATTGCCTACTTTCGCATTGCAGAATGTTACAGACAGTTGGGAGCCGATGCCGAAGCCCGTCGCCAACTGGAACAGGCACGTGTCATTCTGAGCCAGATTCAGGAACCTTTTCCCCAATCCTCCACCAACTTCAACAAGAAACAGTGGGAGCAGCTACTTTCGCAGTTCGTCAAACTGTACGACCTGGCGCTGGCCCCACAGGTTAATTGATTTCCCGTGTTTATTTTCCCCATCTTTATTCGTCCTTTTGAGTCATTGTGTTAAGGCACTGTTTTAAGCCGCTGTTTATTGTTTTTTGTTGTTGATTCCAGTCCCGTTTTGTTTGGGAAAGTTTATGAAACAGATTATGAAACAGGTTCTGCCGCGGCGAGCCTGACCGATTGTGGGGCCGCTGGAGTTTCCGCCGTTTTTCACAAAATGTTTTTCATAAGATAAAGAGTCCCCGGCACGGTTGGTCTGTTCTGACCGCCGTAACCAAAATGAGATTTTCAAAAGTTTTCGCACCGTTCGTAAACTTTAACCGTTAGTAGTACATTACAAAGAGTTCAGACATGACAAACCAATTCTCTCCCTCCGGGCGTCCTGCCGATCCAACAGAAGAACACTCCCGTCGCGCTCCTTCCCTGCAGGTTTACACTGGTGACTCTGCCATAAAGGGTGGTGAAGAATTTCGCAGTCTGTTTCAACGCAGGCATGAATACGCCCGTCTGTTGCTGGAGTTGTCGAATAAGCAGCAAACGCTGATTGATGAAGGAGAATTCAGCGATTTAATTGAACTACTGCTACGAAAACAGACTGTTCTCGACGAACTGCAGGCGATTTCACAAACCGATCCGCCGCTGCTGGAACAGTGGAAAGAAAAGAGGGATTCCCTCGCGAGCACTCACCGTCAGCAATGCGAGCAGTGGCTCGCCCAATCGGAAGAAGTTTTGGCGGAGTTGATGGATCTCGAACAGAGATGCACTTCGCAACTGCAGCACAAGCGGCAGGCGACACAATCACAACTGGAAGCCGTCTCCAGTACGATCCATTTACAGGACGCCTATCACCACAGGCCTATCAACTCCCGTTTTGATCGCAGTCAATGACCTGTTTTGAAAGCAGTTCATGACTCGGGCAGTTGAACATGACAACAAAAAGACTTTCAGAACAGACAGAAAACAAGGCTCTATCAATTCAGAAACCGTTCATCGTTTTCCGTTTCCATCACAATCAGGATGATTTCCCATGTTGGATTCCCTTCTACAGCAGACAACGATTCCCATACTGGAAAAGGTAACGGCGTTCGCACAGCGTCGGCAGCAGGTGTTGGCAGGGAATATCGCCAATATCGACACCGATGACTACAGGATGCGCGACCTTCCGGTTCAGGATTTCGAGCAGGCACTGAAACAGGCGGTACAAGCCAGACGGGAAAACAGTTCTCCCCTGCCGCACGTCAATCAGATGAGCCTTTCTCCAGGGGAATACATGGCGGGGATGCGGCAGTCTCTCAGCGGGATGACTGGAACAGTCGATCGCATGAAAAATCTGTCCGATTTTTTCGGGGAGGATCTTCATGTCGCCAGAGATGCAGAATTTACAAACGTCAAATTTCACGATGGCGGTAACCGAAGCATCGAAGAAGAATCGATGGAAATGGTAAAAAATGCAAGCATGCAAAGTTTCGCGATTCAAGTCATGATCTCGCAAATGAAAACACTCGAATCAGTCATCAGCGAGCGAATCATCTAACAAGATTCTCATTCACAAAAGGGTACTCGTAACAGGAAACTCAGACCTGGCAGGAGAACACGATTATGTTCAGAACAATAGATATCATTACGTCTGGGCTTGTTGCGCAGCGGCATCGAATGAACACGATCGCCGAAAATGTTGCCAATCTCAACACCACTCGAGATGCCCAGGGAAACCCGTCCCCGTTTCAAAGACGCTTTGTCACCTTCTCCGCAGAAAAAAAAGAGGGAAAGGCCGTTGGGGTCGAATTCGAGGTAGAAAAAGACATAACCTCTGAACCCCGAAGGGTTTATGAACCGGGTCACCCGGATGCGGATGCAAATGGCTATGTAAATTATCCCAATATCAATCTTGTCACAGAGTTCGTTAATGCGTTAGAAGCATCTCGTGCGTATGAAGCGAACATTGTTTCCTTCAATACGACACAACGTATGGGTGAAATGGCCCTGCGTATCCTTTCCTGATCTCTCCTGAGTTTTCCTTCCCCTATCGTCCCATTCTTTCAGTTCGGGTTTTCACATGTCCTCTCCAATTACATCACTCCATTCCCTGAGTCCGTTACCATCTCTGGATGCTATTAAACCAAAAGCTGATTCCCCCACGGGAGAGCTGAACTTCCAACAACTGTTGGTCGATTCGCTTTCGCAAGTCAACCAATTGGAGCAGCAGGCCCAGAACAATATCGAAGCCCGTTTATTGGGTGAGAATATTACCTCTTCCGAGGTTTACACCAGTTTGAGAAAAGCGGATCTGGCGATCAAAATGCTGGTGCAGGTACGTAACAAACTGGTCAGTTCCTACCAGGAAATCCAGCAGATGCGCATGTAGTTTCTGAACCGTTTTGACTGACATCCCTCTTGACCACCTATTCCTTTACCGTCCTCACCTGTTCTTTTTCGACATGGATTGATTCCGGTTCTCATGGATACACTGAAACAGACAGCGGAACAATTCGGCAACCTGTTCAGGGCGATGCCTCTCAGTCAGCGGCTGTCCCTGATTCTCGTCACGGCTATTGTGATGGGAGGATTTGGCTTCCTGATGTTGCGTGGTTCCGGATCGAGCGGCTATGCACCAATTTCGGTCGGAAAAACATTTTCTGTTGAAGAATTGATCCGTGCAGAGGAAACACTGCTTTCACAGGGGAAGACCGATTTCAAACGGCGGGGCCAACGCCTGCTCGTCCCACAGGATAAAGTGGAGGAGTACAACGCCGTGCTGCTTGCTTCCGGTTCACTGCCCCAAAACTGGGCGGAAGAATGGGAAAAACAGTACGCGGACATCGGCCCGTTCGCCAATAACAAACAGATGGAGGCCCGTAAGGAAATCGCCCGGGCGAAGCTGGCCAGCCAGATACTGCTCTCGCTTCCCGATGTCGCTTACGCCAATGTTGTCTGGGACGAGGAACAGACAGCCCGCTGGCCGAAGAAACCGCGTTCAACCGCGACTGTTTCCGTTCGTCCGAAACCGGGACGGGAAATCTCGGAATCTCTGGTACACGCGATTCGCATCTCGATTGCGGGAATGAAGGCGAATTTGCAGGCACGCGATGTGACGGTTTTCGATTTGGGGAAGCAGATCGCCTATCAGCAGTCATCTGAAGATGATCCGTTCAACGACAAACTGCTGCAACGCATCAACCAACTCAAGGAGATGTATCGCAGAGAAGTGAAAACGGCTGTCGATTACATCGAGGGTGTCCGGGTTGCGGTCAATGTCGATGTCGAAAAAGTGAAGTCTGCGGTCAGGCAGACACGAACGGTTCAGGCCAAAGCGACCCCCTATTACACGAGCACCCAAAGCAAAAAAAAGAACTCCAATCAGTTCGCTCCTCCCAAAGAACCGGGACAGAACGCCAACGGACCGATGAATCTGGCTGCCCAGAATGCTCCCACAAGTACACAGGACGCAACCGACACGAAGGAAACTTCCTTGATGGTTCCTTCCTATGAAACCCTGCAGGAACAGATTGCAGGAGCGCTGCCGGAAAATGTGCGTGTTTCAATTGTCATCCCGGAAGCGTACTACCGCACTGTTGCGATGCAATCGGGAGAATTGACCGAAGACTCGACCGAAGAAGAAATTCGGGCCGCTGCCAACAAATACAAGCCGGATGTCGAAGATGATCTGAAA
>JALTOP010000446.1:0-927 GCA_027000105.1 Planctomycetaceae bacterium
GCAAAGGTTGACCGAAGGGGTCAGAGCGGGAAAAACGACTGGTCTTTCGCTGTATCGTGGCCGGGTGACTGTTGATAAAATGATTGAAGCGGTTTCGAAACAGGATGAATTCTGTTGTGCGGAACTCGCCAAAGCAGGGAAGTTGATCGGGCAGGTCGTTGCCCAGATGACGTTGATGCTTGATCCGGGAAAAATCATTATTGCCGGCCCGATCACCGGCACCGGTGATGCTTTTCTTTTCCCACTTCGCGACTCTTTGAATCATTCCCTGCCGGCGATGCATGCGAATCCACCTGAAGTCACTTACTCGAAATTGGGAGAATTGGTTGGAGCATTGGGGGCGGCTGCAATCGCCGTTCATGCATGGAACCCGAAGAGAAATACCTTGAAATCGAATTGAAACAGATCGTTCCGGTCGCTTCGTGCCTGTTGAATACAGTCTGGCTGTGTTAGTCTGAAGGGAGCGAGGATTGTTCGCTCGGTAAAAAGGGCGGTTGGTCTGAATTCATGTCATTTAGAATGAATAGAACAAAGAAGGAACCCGGTGATGAGTGCAACAGAGGCAACAACAGAAGCGGAAAGCGGCCCCTGGTGGAAGGGAGTGACCCGCTATCAATGGCTGGTTCTTCTGATTGCATCAGCCGGGTGGGTGTTTGATGTTTATGAAGGACAGATTTTCAACCTGACGCGTCACGATATGCTTTTTGATCTTCTCGATGGGGATGAAGTCGGGGTCAAAAAATATGGCGACATGTTTTTGGGGATATTCCTGCTCGGAGGGACGGCGGGGGGACTGCTGTTCGGTTCGCTGGCGGATCGATTCGGTCGGCGGGCGGTCATGGTTGTGACTATTTTGATGTATTCGATATTTTCCGGCCTTACTTTTTTTGTAACCGAGCTTTGGCATGTGGCTGCGTTACGTTTTTT
>JALTOP010000446.1:937-2884 GCA_027000105.1 Planctomycetaceae bacterium
ACCTATTCGGCCGAGGAAATTCAGCTGATCCTGCAGACGGCCCGCCAGTTCCGGGAAGTGCTTGAGCGTCCCATCCGGCGCGTGCCCACGCTTCGAGTATATTTCATGCGACCAGTGTTCCCGGAACCTGGATTGCAGCCACCGCTGCGATAATCGTTGGGACGAATTGGCGTTATGCGTACCTGATTGGCGTCTTGCCTGCCCTGTTGATTCTCTGGGTTCGCTCAAGTGTGAAAGAGACTGATCAGTGGCAGAAGCGGAAAGATAGCGACGTCGCCGACAAAATGGGAAGTTTCCAGGATTTGCTGCTTAACAAACGCTGGATGGGCCGGGCGATTGGAGGGGTGCTGCTTGCAGCGGTCGGGCTGGGAACCTTCTGGTCGGTCACGGTCGCGAGTCAGGATCTGGTCAGAGAACGCCTGATCGGGCAGGGTATTTCCAGCGAACAGGCCGCTAGTTCCGCCAAGTTCGCTTACGGTCTGATTCAGGCATTGGGTGGGGGAATTGGCCTGGTTGCGTTTGGACCTCTCTGTTCCCGTTTGGGGCGAAAAACAACATTCATCGCTTTTCACGTTCTTTCGATGATCATTGTTCCGATCACCTGCTACGTACCGCAAACATATGCCCAGTTGCTTTGCATTCTTCCCCTGTATGGGTTCTTCACGCTGGGAATCCACGCGGGATATGCCGTCTATTTCCCCGAGTTATTCCCGACACACCTGCGGGCGACCGGAACCAGTTTTTGCTTTAACGGAGGAAGACTGGTTGCCGTTCCGGTGCTGTTGTATTCGGGAGGACTGAAAACGGCTGATCTTGCCTGGGGAATTACGATGCTTTCCTGGCTGTTCGCCTTGGGCATTATTGTGATGCTGTTTCTGCCCGAAACCAAAGGAAAAGAGTTGCCCGAATGAGTACCTTGAATCTGTTAGGCGAGCCGGTTTGGGGATTGCTGCTGATTGCGATTGTTGTGATGATATCCGGTTTTGTGCAAAGTTCCCTCGGGTTTGGTTACGCCATCACCTCATTGGCGATGATGCCGATGATCCTGGAAACGCATTCCTCGCATATCGTTGTATCCCTGAGCGGCTTGCCCGTTCTGTTCATGACAGCCTGTTCCTACAAACTGTCTGTTGAATGGTCTGAAGTCAAACGAACTTTCCTGGGAGCATTTTTTTTGCTGCCGATCGGCTTGCTGCTTTTTGCCTCTCTCCCACAACGACAACTCAGTCAGGTGACCGGACTGGCGATTCTCTTTTTTGTGCTTTGGGATCATTTCAAAAAAGGGGATCAGGCAGTGACATCGCCACCGCATTGGCTCTCCTATCTGGCTGGTGGAATAAGCGGTTTTCTGGCAGGAGCAGTCAGTATTGGCGGTCCCCCCGTTGCGACGTATGCCCTCAGACGTGGCTGGAATCCCTCCACGTTCAAATCTTTTGTCAGCAGTTGTCTGTTGTTGATCGCCTCGCTCAAAATCATCGCTCTTTTCGCAGCCGGATTCCTGCGGCGTGACGATCTGTTTCATGCCTTATGGGCCGTTCCGTTTGCCATTGGAGGTGTTTTGATTGGTACCGCGGTCAGTCGTTTTATCAAGCCTCAACTGTTTCGGAAAATCATTACAGTTGTGCTGATCCTTGCGGCATCGAATCTCATTTTGAACGGTTCTGGCCCGGTTCGCCCTGATGTTTCCGGTAATCTTCAAACAGTTTCCTTCACACCCAAATAGATCAGTTGACGGAAAAACAAGCTCGGTGGGGACTCCGTTTTACAGACCGAAGCCTGATAAAAATACGGTAATCAGTTAAAAAGCCTGATAGAAAGATGATAGCCATGAGAACAATTGCCATTATAGGAGGCGGGTTCAGCGGGACGATGACCGCGGTCAATCTGGCCCGGTTCAGTGTGGCTCCGTTGGAGATAAAGATCATCAATTCAAAGCGTCCCTTCGGT
>JALTOP010000447.1 GCA_027000105.1 Planctomycetaceae bacterium
GTGTGTATTACCCGGCCAATTACGGATTTATTCCGCAGACACTTGCAGAAGATGATGATCCGATGGATGTGCTGGTAATGTGCAAGGAACCTCTGGCGCCGCTGACGATCGTCAATTCCCGGGCAATTGGTATCATGACGATGATCGACGGCGGAAAGCCGGATCATAAAATCCTTGCCGTTGCGACGGACGATCCGGAATTCAATTATATTCTCGAAGCGGAAGAACTGCCTCCCCATCGCTTGAATCAGCTTCGCCGTTTTTTTCAGGATTACAAACAACTGGAGGGGAAATCTGTCGAAGTGAACAAAATCCAGCCTGTCTCCAGCAGTTTGCCGGTCATTGAAAATTCGTTGGAAGCGTACAGTTCCCGCAGACGTAAAGGATTTGGCTCCTATAACCACTGACCGCTCATTTTTCTGTTGAAAAAACTGACGAATTGCTGTTAATTGGATAAACCGGCCGGAATTGTCAGCCGACTCACAGGCAAAGCCGTGGGGATCGGTTGAATGGCTTTTTGTGAGAAAATTTTCAGCGTTTGCGGGGGCGATCCAAAAATGGCGGGAACGATACCAACCGAGATTTTGTTGGAAGACGAAATTCCTTCCGAGCCACCTTCACAGGTGGTCAGGCAGAAGCTTGATTCCCGGGCGCGGGATGAGATCAGGAGGCTCCATGCCCAGTATGGGAGTGCGATTCTCAGGCAACAGCTCAACAATGTGGGCATTTTGATTTCGTGTGGTCTGGCCATCTATTTTTGGCAGTTGGGGCTTTGGCCGCTGGCTATTGTGTGCGCCGCGATTGGTGGTCATTTTTTCCATACCAAACCGCTTTCGATGCACGATGCCAGTCATGGGACTCTCGACCCGAATCGCAGACGAAACAATTTTTTCGGAATTGTCTGCGGTACGGCTGCCTTGGTTCCGCTGAGTGTCTACCGCTTTGCTCATGCGTATCATCACGGTTACATGTCGACGGAAAAGGATCCGGAACTGTGGCCCTTCAATCAACCGGGGACATCGCGTCCCCTTCGCCTTTTTTGTGCGTTTTGCGAAATTTTTCTTGGAGCCATCTATACTCCGCTGCTCTTTTTCCGTTCCCTGTTCACCTGCGGAACAATCAAGAAAAAATTGAGGCGTCAGATTATTGCAGGTTATGGATTGATTGTTGTTACATGGGGAACCGTTTTCTGGCTGGTCAACTATTTTGATATCTGGGAGCCGTTTCTCATTGGATTTGTGCTTCCATATTTCTTTGCAGGAATGTATCAGACACTGAACAAATACACCGAGCATATGGGATTATTGGGTGATACGGTTTTATCGGGAACCCGTACGGTTATCCCGGTGACGGCTGTGAACAAGCTTGCTTCAAACATGATCCAGCATGTCGATCATCATGGAACTCACCACCGGTTCGCCCAGATTCCGTTCTACCAGCTTCCTGAGGCGAGCGAGATCGTTTATGGAGAAGAAAGCCCTGAAAATCCGGTTTTCAGGTCGTATTGGGCTGCTTTTTTCGATATGCTGCCCACCCTCCGTGACCCCAAGGTTGGGGCTCAGTGGAAAAAGACCGACCTGAAATGAGCTTGAGCAACACTCAATTGATGAGCCCATGTTGCAGGGCGCATGCCAGGTTTGGCTGGTGCATGTGTGATGCATGGCTGGTTTACGTTTGACGCAACATGCCCGATGATGCTCTCTGACTATCGGATGGGTGCGACATGGTTGACTGACAGAGCAAATGGAGCATCCACTGTAGCGGCCTGACTATCAAATAAGAGTTTATTTCCGGGCGTTGGTAGGGAACTGTGTTGCCGGGATTGCAAGTCGGGAGTCATGTCCCAGAGTGCGTGACCATGTACCAGTGAGCGTGACAACGAAAAACGAGTTTTCAGGCAGAGCCGTCTTTGACAGAGTTGAGGTCTTTGACAGAATTGAGGATGTGAATGAGTACCGCCGGGGCAGCTTCTTTGAAGGCCGGACATATCGATTCCCGTTACATACGCAACTTTTCGATCATTGCGCATATTGATCACGGGAAAAGCACGCTTGCAGATCAGTTGCTGTTGAAAACGGGCGCGATCACCCAACGGGAGTTCAAGGAGCAGATTCTGGATGATCTCGATATCGAACGGGAACGCGGCATCACCGTCAAGGCGCGTGCGGTTGCGATTCGTCACGAACATAAAGGGGAAGTTTATGAACTGAACCTGATCGATACGCCGGGGCATGTCGATTTTCATTACGAAGTTTCCCGGTCTCTTGCCGCCTGTGAGGGGGCACTTTTACTGGTCGATGCGTTCCAGGGGGTTCAGGCTCAGACCGTTGCCAATACTTACGCAGCTATCGATTGCGATCTCGAAATCATCCCGGTTATCAACAAGATCGATTTGCCGGTGACCCGTGTTGATGAAGTTCTGGAAGAAATTGAAACGGTTTTGGGACTCGATGCTTCGGAAGCACTCAAGATCAGTGCCAAAACCGGGGCAGGTATCGAGGAAGTGTTCGATGCGATCATCGAGCGGATTCCTCCTCCAAGTGGCCAAAAAGAAAACCCGCTCCAGGCACTTATCTTCGATAGCAAATATGACAGCTACCGTGGCGTCATTATCTATATTCGGATTATTGAAGGACAGATTAAAAAAGGGGACAAAATCCGATTCATGCGCACCGGTGGCATTCAGGATGTCATCGAAATCGGGCAGTTCCTCCCGGATATGGTCAGTTGTGATTCTCTTGGCCCGGGACAGGTCGGCTACATTATTACGGGGGTAAAACAGCTTGAAGATATCCGGGTAGGGGACACCGTGACACTGGCTGGAAGTCCGGCGGCAGAGCCGCTTCCCGGTTATCAGGAACCGCAGCCGATGGTTTTCTGCGGGATGTACCCGATTGAATCCACCGATTTTGAAAAGCTCCGCGATGAACTGCAACGGATGGGTTTGAACGATGCCAGCTTCACCTTTCAACCGGAATCGAGTGATGCGCTGGGCTTCGGGTTTCGTTGTGGCTTCCTGGGAATGCTGCATATGGAGATTATCCAGCAGCGACTCGAAAAGGAATCGAATATCGATCTGATCCAGACCGCCCCGAACGTCACCTACGAACTTTTATTGCGTGGGGGCAAAATCATGATGCTCGACAATCCGCAGGATGTTCCCGATGCGGGCAGTATTGAAGAATTCCGTGAACCAATCGCCCGGGTGAATTTCATCGTGCCGACCACCAATATCGGCGTGCTGATGCAAATGTGCGAAGACCGTCGTGGCACCTACATCAACACTGAATATCTCGGCCCGGATCGTGCACAGGTTATCTACGAACTTCCGTTGGCTGAAATTATTTACGACATGCACGACCGTTTGAAGTCGGCAACACGGGGATATGGCACGATGGACTATGAAATCATCGGCTACAAGGCGGCTGATCTGGTGAAAATGGATATCCTCGTGAAATCGGTCAAGGTTGATGCACTGGCTTCGATTGTGCACCGCTCTGTTGCAGAAAAACGCGGGCGTGCTTTGGTGAAACGGCTGAAGGAGGAAATTTCAAAACATCAATTTGAAATTCCCTTGCAGGCGGCGTTGGGAGGAAAGATCATTGCCCGCGAAACCATTTCCGCATTAAGAAAAAATGTGACCGCCAAATGCTACGGGGGTGACATCACCCGGAAAAGAAAACTGTGGGCCAAACAGAAAGAGGGAAAGAAGCGGCTCAAACAGTTCGGCCAGGTCGAAATTCCACAGAAGGCGTTTCTCTCGGTACTCGATGCCAACAAAGGTGAATAGGCACAAAGCATGTATCGGAAATGGACATTCGGCAAGCGGAGTTACCAACTGGGCGAATTCCCGCTGTTAATGGGAATTGTCAATATCACACCGGACAGTTTTTCCGATGGCGGACAGTTTTACGACGCACAAAATCACGATCCGGCACCAGCCGTCGAACAGGCTCTGAAACTGGCTGATGAAGGGGCGGATTTTCTCGATCTGGGAGCGGAATCGACAAGACCGGGCGCAGAGCCGGTTCCGTTAGGAGAGGAACTGGCCCGCATCGTTCCCGTTGTCGAGCGTCTCGCCAGCCAGACGGACGTCCCCATTTCAATCGATACCACCAAAGCGGAAGTCGCTCGTGAATGCCTGCAAGCGGGAGCGGAAATCATCAATGATATCTCCGGATTGACATTCAGCGAGAACATGCCTGCCGTATGCCAACAGTTTGATGCGGGGATCGTCTGCATGCATATCAAGGGGACACCGAAAACGATGCAGCAAAATCCTGTTTATAAAGATTGTGTTTCCGAAATCAGCAACTGGCTCAATGAAAGACTCGAATTTCTGAAACAGGCAGGCATACCACATGAACGTGTTGTGGTCGATCCCGGAATCGGTTTCGGAAAAACGGCAGAACATAACCTGGCCCTTCTTTCTTCCATCCGGGAACTGCGTGATCTTGGACGCCCGGTGTTGATTGGACATTCACGCAAGCGGTTTCTTGGTTCCATTCTCGGACGTGATCACGATGAACGTCTGGCCGGGACGATCGGCGTGTCAATCGCACTCGCCGAGCAGGGGACCGATATTCTACGGGTTCACGATGTCGCTGCGATCAGCGATGCCCTGAAAAGCTGGCGGGCGATTCGAAAACAGCCAGCGACTCCCTGATACCCCAGGCAGGTCGGCTTCTCCCTGTATCCACCAGATCCAGCCACTCTGTGTCCAGCTGCGTTGTCGCTGTTCACGTTGTTGCTATTCAGATCGGCTGCCATTTCTTCTGCAGAGATTGAAGCCACTCTACCTGGCTGCTTCGCTTTTATTGAGGCAGCGGTCAATCTGTCGGACAGCCTGCCGCAGTCTTTGCGTGTTTTCTACGATAGCAAGTCTTAAATAGCCTTCGCCATCTTCGCCAAATCCACGACCGGGGCTGACGGCAACACCACCCTCATCGAGCAGCTTCATGGAAAAATCGATTGATCCCATTTCTGCCCACGGCTCCGGGATTTTTGCCCAGACGAACATCGTTCCCTTCGGGCGTTCCACTTCCCACCCGATCCGCTCCAAGCCGTCACAAAGGGCGTCGCGTCGCCGTTGATATTCAGCCGAGACGCTTTCTACTGCCGCTTCACAGTGTCGCAGCGCGACGATCGCGGCGATTTGCGTCGGCTGGAACAAACCGTAATCGTAGTATCCTTTAATCGTCGATAACGCCCGAACCATCTCGGCATTGCCGGTGCAAAAACCGACACGCCATCCAGCCATGCTGAAACCTTTGCTCATCGTGGTGAATTCGACACCGACATCAATCGCGCCTTCTGAAGAAAGAAAACTGGGAGCCTTGTAGCCATCGAAACAGATATCCGAGTAGGCGAAATCGCTGATGACCAGAAATCCATATTTTTTTGCCAGCGCAACCAGCTCATCGTAAAAGGATTGCTCGACAACCGTTGTTGTCGGGTTGTGGGGAAAGTTGACGATGACCAGCTTCGGCTTCGGATACTGATGCTTGCAGGTGTACTCGATATTGGTCAAAAATTGTTGAGGGTCTCTGCAATCGAGCGAGATCACATTCCCCGAAGCAAGAGCGACCGCATAAACATGGATCGGGAAATAGGGAGCCGGCACGATCGCGGTATCCCCCGGCCCCATCAACGCCAGGCAAAGGTGACTGAACCCCTCTTTCGAGCCGATGCAGGTAACGACTTCGGTATCGGGATCAAGTCGAACGCCATACTTTTTCCAGTAGCGGGCGGAAACTTCCTTGCGCAAATTGGCGATTCCATTTGAGACCGAATAGCGATGGTTGCGCGGATCGTTAAGCGCTTCTGCCATCTTTTCAATAATGAGTGGATCGGGTGTATCGGTCGGGTTTCCCATCCCCAGATCGATCACGTCAACCCCCTTGACCCGCTTTTCATATTTCAACTTGTTGATTTTCCCAAACAGGTAGGGGGGCAGTCGTTTAACCCGCTCGGCAACGGGAATATCGAACGGCTGATCGGAAAAAGGGACTTCAGATTCGCTACGCATGGCACAACAGTCAGGTTTAACAGAGTAAGAGGGAGTAAACGGTCTTCTATGGGGGTATCATACAGGCTGTCGCCTGTTTTGGACAGTACGGTTTTCCCGCTGGTTCACCCAATTTCGACCGCCGGGCCGGTATTTCGCCTCAAGTTGCGCCAATGTAACGTGGTTCGACAGCCAAGTTCCGCTATTTGCTTGAACAGAACCGGGAATCCAACATCGATCAATCCCTCGCGAGACGCCTTTTGCAGGCTGGTTTGGTCAGGATAATCGACCGATTTCAACAGGATCAAACGCTCGATTCCCATTTCCGCTGCCAGCCACAACGCGATACTGTCGCTGGTAATATCCCATGTGTGCGGCAGGTCGATTTTTGCGTCCGCCTCCAACCGGTCGATCCAGTTGGCTGCATTCAATATGGGAGTTTGCCCGTTATTGATGGCTGCTTCCAGTTGGTCTCGATCACCAACGACGCAACTTTGAGGGAGAATTCTGGCGAGCAGGGAAGCCGTCAGCGACATCGATTCAATTGCCAGATGATGGGCACGCTGTTCCCCCAGATGAAACAGGCGATCCCAGAGGCGCACAAGATCGGCGGGTTCCCCTCCTCCCGCCAGCAGCAGGGCAGGAGAGTCGAACTGGTCGAGAAACTGCTGCAGTTGCGTGGGGAATCCATCCCAATCGAACAGGCTGCCTCCAACCTTGCACAAGTACCATGGGGACAGCCCGGCAGGTTGCCTGTTGCCCTTTGCCATATCGTCGGTGATGGGGTTCGGCCCTCTACTCGGGAAGCGAACTTCAGACGTAATGCTTCAGGGCCAGAACCAGAAAGACGATCCCGGCAATCAGGGCACCGGTGGAGAGCATCAGCAATCCGACGTAAACATCCAGTTGAGGTGCGGGTTTAGGACCGCGGTTAGAGCCTGCTCGTGACATTGTCGCCTCTCTTAATGATGCCTGATTTTGCCTTTTGAACGATTTCGCCTACTGATTGATCGGAATCGACATAGACCAGCTTGATCTGCCCCAGATACTTCGCTTTTTCCCCCGGTTGCAATCCCGAGCGAAACACCGTCAACATGTGTCCCTTGACCAGTCCGTCATCACTGCCCAAGGAAATCTCGACCAAATCAACAGAACCTTTTTTGTTCTTTTCCGCTTTTAGAACCACACCATCCACCTTGGGTGGTGGGTCTTTTCGGGCGTTATAAATCCTGCGGTCTGTTTCAAGTCCGTGGGTTCGCACCACTTTTCTCAGGAAAGCGATCTCTTCGGTCAACTCCTTGTTTTTGGCCAGCAGAGTATCGCGAACCGTTTTGACATTATAAAGTTCGTCTTCGATCGCGAGGGCATCATCCGTTTTCTTTTTCAGCTTGTCATGCAAAACGGCGTTCGCCGCTCTTTCTGTCATCGCCTCTGTTCGACGGGCTTCCGCTTCATCCTCGGTGATTTCAGCCAATGCGGTTTGCGATTGCAGAAGGTTGGAAACCTGTTCTTTTTCGTTTTGAAGATCTTCGATAGTAATTTTCTGTGCGGCAACAGTCGCCTCGGCGCGAACGGCGCGATCCTGTGCGTCTTTCAATGCGGAAGTACTGTCATTTTTGAATTTATCAAATTCTCCCTGCAGATTTTGAAGCTGCGAGTTCAGTTGTTGATAGCTGGCTTCCTTCTTTTCCGCTTCCGCTTTCCAGTCCGTCTGGTAGGTAAAAACAGTCACAGCAAAGCCCATGAACGTGACGGACAAAAGAATTTGCATCACCACGAAAAACTTGCCGACAAATGACATCTTAACTCTCCCGGTCCCAATGCAAAGACTTGGTTTCGAACAATCACACCAGTGCCAACACGGGAATATCCCCAATATCCCACATAACAAAGACGACAACTAACGCCGCCGACAATCTAACGCCGTCCACTTACGATGCCAGACAGCATTATGCCGGCAACATCGTGCCGGGTTTTTCGCTCCATCAAAGAAAACTGGGTCTTTGCCCTGCCATTTCAGCCGGTCTCCTTCGATGCTCCTATGAGGATAGCATCGAAAAAAAACGGAACAGACTCAAGAAAACAGAGATTTCCCCGCTCCAATTTCTGCAAATATAGTCAAAAATTCCCTACTGTAGGGATTTTTTCAGTTGTTGATGCCGCGTCTGCAATTTGATGAAATTTCCCTGAACACGGCGGATCATATCAGTAATCTGTTTCTGAAGCTGTTCGGCCCGAAATTGATCCGTCTTCACTTCCACCAGTTCTTCGCGAATCCGATAGACATCACTGCGCCTCCGTTTGCGCTGCTGCTGCAACTTTTGAGCTTTCGCTTTCTCAAGCTCCGCCTCGGTTGTCAAATTGGCCACCACTTCACGTAACCGATCCATTTCCGCAATTAGTTGATCCGCTTTCGTATTGGCGGCCAGTTGATCCTGCTCAATCGCAGCCTTGGCCTCCTTGATCTCTTCCTCCAGTACAGGAATCTTCTGTTGAAGTTCACTCAATTCGGTCTGGCGATCCTGTGCAGCCCGCTTATACATCGCTTCCAGAACTTGAGCGATGTTTGTCGAGGTTGCAACGGCCTCTCCCGTACGACGTGTCGTAGCTGACCAGCTTGGCGTTTCTCCCTCGGTTCGGGTCAGGCTGAAATCTTCCAGTTTTCTCGCTTCAGTAGGCCAATCGGGAATTGTGGCCCAGCGTGATATGGCAAATGCCATGAAAGCGACAGACGCTATCGCGACAAGCACCGTGAAGACGCGACCAATAGTCGTAATCATGCAACACCCGAACTCGAAATGGACACCTGAAACCCGGCAAAGCCAGATCGCTTTGAAAACGAAATCGAAACGATCACGTCGCACCGTGATGCGAAGCACCGCGATGCGAACTGCAGGAAAAACAGCCGACGGAATAACAGAACCGGCCATCTCCCCCATTATTCGTCGGTTCATCCTACCGAGAATCGCCGTGCAAAGTCAAATTTCAAAGTGAAAAACATGGAGAAGCTACCTACAGTTTTCCAGACAGGGGAATCGTAGCGATTATCCGTTTTCACCAAGTTTCCCCGCAGTCGCCCCAGTGATACCGCTTGGCAGAAACCTGTTCGATCGAACTCGTCAATTCGTGAATTCCTGATCCTGACAGGGCGATTCCCTGGGCCATCCTATTTCAAGGGGCGTTCGAATAGTGATCCAGTTTCTGATCGTCCAGCTTTATTCAGCGGAAACGATAAACTTCAACCAGGAAAATCTCAATATTTTTCCCTCGCAGACTGGCAGAAGTGGCCTGAACACGTTACTGTTCATCAGTAGAGTGAAGTCAAAGAAACAGTAGTAGCGTGTCTTTAATTCTTGATTTTTGGGTTGCCGCATCAATTTTTACCGCGACAACGGAGCACGAACCGTGAAAATACCCTCCCCCAATTTAAGGGCTGCGATTTAAGGCCAGTAAGAGGAGCGGTTAGGAGCGGTAGAGGAGCGGTCACTCAACCTACGACATGGGAGGAGAAGCGGGAAATGGCAAAGCTCAGAAAAAATTGGCGTTCGACCGGTCTTGTAGCCGGGATGTTATTTCTACTGGTTGCCGGCTGGACATCTGCCAATGTGCTGTTGTTTCAACAGGCTGCTCCGGAAGACCTGTTACCTGAAAATAGTTTTCTGTACTGCCGAATCGATGGTTCGGAGGATCACCAGGCAGCGTATGAACAAACGGCCGAGTTCAAAGCCTTTTATGAATCCGGTCTGGCCGAAGTTTTCGAGGGATTAATCGATGCTGCGGTGAGCCGGGATAGCACAGGAAATGCGGAAAAAATAAGGGCAGCCGCTTCCGATTTACTGGCCCATGGTTTCGTCTTTGGGGCTTCTCTACCGCAGGGAGAAGCCAATGGAATTCCGATACCTACTGTGACTGCTGTTTTTCCCAACTCAGGCAAGTGGGCCGTCGAGTTGTTCAATCTGATCAGCAATAGCGGCCACCCGGATGCAGTCATCAAGAAAGTGGAGGGGCGGGATCTTGCCGTCATCGTTTTTCCCGATCTTCCCGGGATCGAAGTTGGCATCTGGGCGGAAGGCAAACATCTCGTTCTGACAGCCGGTCAAAATGCCGTCGCCAACACGATCGCCTGCGTAAAAGGGGAATCGCCTTCCCTTTCTTCCAACAAAAAATGGAGTTCTGTCAATTCCGCCAAAACGGATTATGAACAGACCAGCCTGATCTGGCTCGATTGGAAAGCCTTACAGCAAACCTACGGCGATATTCCCATTCCTGCCCCGCTTCCTGAACCGATCACCGTCAGCACCGTGGTGGAGATGATCGGTCTCGATAAACTCGAACAGGTTGTTTCACGCGCAGGCTACAAAGGGGAGGCGATCTGGTCTGAAACAAAGTTTGTCGGTTTGACAAACAAAGCCGGTAAGATGATGACGCTGAAGGATCTTCCTCCATTACCGAAAAAAATGAATTGGATGGCCGCCTATCAATTCGATGCCTCCAACCTGTATGAAAATCTGATCGTACTGGCGGGAAAGATTGCCAAACTGAACGGCCCTCGAATGGAAGATCAGCTGGATGAAATTCTCGAACGGGGACCAGACTTTCTCGGTTTCGACCCCAAAACGGATTTTCTGGATCATCTTGGCAACACAGTCTGCATGTACGACGACGGGAACGGCGGGTTCTTCGGGGTAGGCACAACGCTATGTATCTCCTTGAAAGAACCCAAAGCGGTCAAGGAATTTCTTGATACACAAATTGAACGCCTCGAAAAGTACGAGGAAGATGGCGGCAACGTCGACTTGCCGATCTACCCCTTCCGCGTCGAAAAAAATGGAGGATCGTTGATTGTCTTCGATGTTTATGGAGAAGGCGGATTGGCGGTGCAATATGGAGCGATTCAGGTTATCGATAACTGGCTCGTGATC
>JALTOP010000448.1 GCA_027000105.1 Planctomycetaceae bacterium
CTGGAGCGTGCGAGGGAAATTTTGAATAGTGAATCAAGTAGATCAACATGGATGAAGTGACCAACAAGACGATTACCGATTCCGACAAGGTTCGTGCGAATCTACATGCGGGAGAGGGGCTGCGGCGGGAGAAAGTAGACATCTCCCCCAAGCAGCCGGGCGTCCTGGCTGGGGAAACGCTGGCCTTGACCGGGACGTTGGCTTCGATGACGCATGAACAGGCCGCGGAGCTTGTCGAACAACACGGTGGGAATGTTGCCCAACATGTTTCCCGTCACACAACATTGCTGGTTATTGGTGAAGAAGGCTGGCCGTTGGAGGAGGACGGAAAACCCTCTGTCAAGTTACAACATGCCGAATCGCTGATCCGCGAAGGGCATGAAATCCGGATTGTCAGTGAATCGGAATGGCTCAGTATGATGGGATTGTACACAGATAATCCCGATGTCAAACGCCTTTACACTCCGGCGATGCTGAGCAAACTCCTCAACCTGCCGGTGCATACGATTCGCAGTTGGGAACGGGCCGGGCTGATTCGAGCCGAAAAAAAAGTCTGCCGGCTTCCGTACTTTTCCTATAACGAAGTGACTGCTGCCCGTCGGTTATCCGAATTGGTACAGTCCGGCATTACGCAGGACGAATTGTTGCGCAGTGTGAAAATGTTGAACAAGCTGCTTCCCGATTCCGGCCGGATTCTCGAACAGCTTGAAATATTGTCCGATCAATGTCAATTGGTGGTTCGGGACGAGCATGGCGTTTTCGAACCATCCACCAGACAGCGGCTATTCAACTTCGGGGAAGAGAAAAACAGGGCAGAATGCGATCAAGGCGGAGAAACGGAACAGGAACAGTGCGTCCATCTCTTACGTTTCGATCTTCCGGCGACTCAACCTCAAACCGCGACCGATTGGATGATTGAAGGATGCAGACGCAGCGAAATGGCAGATGCCAGTGCAGCGATTCGATGTTTTCATCAAGCGTTGCGTGTTCGACCGAACGATGCAGAGGCCCATTTCTATCTGGCCGATTGCCTGTATCGTATCGGCAAGCAGGAAGCGGCGCTGGAGCGATACCTCGCTGCGATAGAGAATGATCCGGAATACCTGGAAGCGTGGACACAAATCGGCTGTCTCTATGCAGAACTGCATAAGTGGACCGAATCGCTGTTGGCTTTTGACGAGGCTCTGCACATTTTCCCCGATTTCCCGGAAGCTCATCTGCACAAAGCCGAGACGTTACGTCAGATGAAACAGATGGAAGATGCCATCGTTCACTGGAAGCGTTATCTCGAACTCGACCAACGCGGCCCGTGGGCCGAACTGGCGCACCAACGTCTCGAACAGGCGGGGGTTCCGTGTGAGACTCTCGAAACCTGAAACGGTTGTAAATACCGTCGATAATCGGTTAGGCTTTTTCCTGTATCGTCGACAGTAAAATTTTGCGAACAGTTCTCAAGTGTTGAGAAAAGTCGGTTTGGTCACGGATATTCAGTGTAGACCGGTCGTGCTGTGAGGTCTTGTGCCAGCATGGCGGAAGGGTCGATTAACCGATTGACAGAAAATTCCCTCCTCAGTCATTTTAATTTAATCATTCCAGAAGATCATCATGAAAAACATTCTCTCTCACTCCCTGCAGATGCTCCTGTGCTCTGCCCTGCTGGTAACGTGTTCGTTCCCGGTATCCGCTGACGAAAAAGCCGGCGAGAAGGAACAACAGAAACAGGAAGAAACATCGCAACCCCCAGTTGAAAAAATCGTTACGCAATACCCTGAAAAGGCGGCTTCGCAACTTCGTGACGATTTCCTGAAAAAAGAAAAGGCCAGGCAAAAACGGGAAGACTTTTCTGCAGGAACGGTTCCACAATGGATTTGGGGGCCGCAACAGGATGGCAGGTATCGTTTCAAGAAGACGTTCTCCGGGAAGGTGAAAACCGCCCAGTTTCGAGCCACCTGCGATAACGTGATGACGCTGTATCTGAATGGAAAAAAGTTGACAGCCAGCAGCGAATGGCAAGCTCCGGTGACGCTGGATATTACCTCGAAGCTCAATCCGGGACAGAACGAATTGATTGCGGAAGTTTCCAATCACGAGGGAGCATCCGCCTTTGCATTGAAACTGGTGATGACTGATTCGGCGGACAAGAAAAAATATCTGGTGACTGATTCCGATTGGCAGATTGTTGATCAACAGGGGAACCCGACGGGAGAGAAAGTCAGAATTGTTGGCAAGATGGGCGACGGGCCGTGGGGGGACATCTTCGGAAAAGAGGCGATTGAAACTGGCGTGCCACGAGATACCTTTGTGTTGCTTCCCGGGTTTGAAGTTGAAACCCTATTTACCGTCCCGAAAGAAACACACGGTTCCTGGGTCGCGATTACATTTGACAACAAAGGAAGATTGCTTGCCAGCGATCAGGGAGACAAAGGGATTTATCGCATTACCCCTGCCTCGATCGGATGCGACCAGGCCACCAAAGTCGAACGGCTCGATTTCGAGCTGACATCTGCACAGGGGATGCTCTACGCTTTCGACAGCCTCTATCTTTCCATCAACGGCGGGCCGGGCAGCGGGTTGTATCGGGCGAGAGACACCAACGGCGATGACCAATACGATGAAGTCGTCAAACTGAAAGATTTCCAGGGAGGCGGCGAGCATGGACCGCATGCGTTACGGCTTTCCCCTGATGGGAAATCGATATTTGTCATCTGCGGGAATCACACCAATCCGCCTTTCAAAGCGGGGGAAGATAAAGAGAACCCCCTTTATTCCAGCAGAATCCCCACCAACTGGGGAGAAGATTTGTTGCTCCCGCGTCAATGGGATGCCAACGGTCATGCAAGAGGCAAACTCGCAC
>JALTOP010000449.1 GCA_027000105.1 Planctomycetaceae bacterium
ACAACTCTCGAATTTGATTGGCCTCGAATTTGATTGGAAAGATGTCAAACGACTGCAAAACAGCCACTTCTGCCCATGTTTATCGCATGAAGGAAAACTTCCCCTCAGTCAAGGGGCCGGATTATATCACTGACGATATCGCAGGTAAAGCAGCCCGATTACCTTCCGTTCTTCTGTACCACTAACGGTTAAAGTTGACGAACGGTGCGAAAGTTTTTGAAAATCCCATTTTGGTTACGGCGGTCAAAACAGACCAGCCGTGCTGGGACATTCCGGTTCCAGTTGCCGATTTTCCCCGCTTGACGCTATACTCTCCAATCGGGAAACAGGGGATTCGGGAGAGTTCAAGGATGGAAATGCTCAAAATACAGGGAGGGAACGCGTTACGGGGATCGGTACAGGTTTCCGGTGCAAAAAACGCGGCGCTGCCGATTATGGCCGCCTGTTTGGCAGTTCCGGGGAAAACGGTTCTGCACAATCTCCCCGAGTTGCGCGATATCACCAGCATGAGCGACCTGTTGGGCCAATTGGGAATGTCGGTTACCCGAACGGGCACAGGTCAGTTGATTTTGGAACCGTCCCGCTCCCGACAACTTATGGCCGACTCCGTGGCCGATTACGAACTGGTTCGAAAAATGCGAGCCAGTGTTTGTGTGCTGGGGCCGCTGCTGGCCAGTCGCGGAGAAGCCTTTGTTTCGCTTCCAGGGGGCTGCAACATCGGCCATCGGCCAATTGATCTCCATTTGAAAGGATTGGCGGCACTGGGCGCAGAAATTGAAATACGAAATGGGTACGTCATCGCCAAAGCAACAAAGCTGACAGGAACACGCATCTTTCTGGGCGGAGCGATGGGGAGTACCGTGACAGGAACCTGTAACATTTTGACTGCAGCAACCCTGGCAACGGGAAGAACCATAATCGAATCGGCTGCCTGCGAACCGGAAGTGGTCGATCTGGGAAACTTTCTGATCGCTTGTGGAGCAAAAATTGAAGGATTGGGAACACCCTGCATTACGATTGACGGAGTAGAACAACTCCAGCCGGTTGAATACGAAATTATCCCGGATCGGATCGAAGCGGCAACCTGGTTGATCGCAACAGCTGTGACGCGGGGAGACGTGACGATCGAAAATGTGATTCCCGAACACTTGTCCGCTTTTCTCGATAAACTGACACAACTGGGCGTCCAGTGCCAAATAAATTCCCATTCCATTCGAGTGGCCGGTGTCACGGAAATACAGGCGGGGGATATCGTTGCCCTGGCTTACCCCGGGATTCCAACAGATATTCAGGCACAACTGACCGCAATGTTATGCCTGGCGAACGGTATGAGCGTGGTGACGGATCGCGTTTTTCCGGAACGATTCATGTACGCCTCAGAACTGGTTCGCATGGGAGCCAAAATCAGGCGCGAAGCCAATAGCGTCATCATTCAGGGAGTGGATCAGCTAAACGGAGCCAGTGTGATGGCTTCGGATTTGCGAGCCAGTGCGGCATTGGTGATTGCGGCACTGGCAGCAGAGGGCGAAACAACGATCCGGCGAATCTATCATCTGGATCGGGGGTACGAAAAACTGGCTGAAAAACTGAGCGCCCTCGGGGCAGATGTTCAGCGATTACAGGATCCTCATAGCCCCGTAGTCAGCAGTCTTCCCGGGCCACACTGGCAACAGGCGGGCATCAGAGAGCCGAAGTAACGGCTGTTTCGTAGTATTTGTTCCTGGTTGCATCTGTTTCTGGTTATTGAAAACAGACGGCAGATTTCTGCTACGCTATCAGTTGCGATTCCTGGCTGAACGGAGCAGGCACCTTCGATGCGTTCTCCGCATATTCCGGACGGAAGTTGACTTCCGGAAATTGTCTTCATCGTGAAATCTGAAGCTATTCGGGAAGCCATATCGTTTGACTATTACCGCTTGAATCTTTGGCTCCCTGCGGAAATACTGTGCTCCACCACTACAAAGACGCTTTCAATCAATTATAATTCCCGACTTCAGAAACAGCGGTGGATATTAAAACAGTCTTCAGAAAAAAGTAGAAACGGAAAAACGTGTTACGAACTCATACGTGTGGCGAATTACGCAAGGAACATGTCGGACAACAGACCACGCTTTGTGGCTGGGTCGATAAATATCGGGACCACGCAGGGATTGTTTTCATCGATTTGCGGGATCGATACGGGAAAACGCAAATTAAATTCAACCTGGAAGACAGCAGCGAAATTCAGCAACTGGCCCGCGGGTTGAGGCATGAAGATGTCATACAGGTGACCGGCAATATCGTCGCCCGCCCGGACGATATGATCAACAAAAAGATTTCAACCGGAGAAATTGAAGTTCGTGTCAATGAATTGAAAATCCTCAATAAATCGTTGACCCCGCCCTTTTTACTCAACACAGCCGATTTGCCGAATGAAGAACTTCGTCTGAAAAATCGTGTCGTCGATTTACGCAGGCAGGAACTTCAGGAATCGCTGATTCTTCGGCATCGGTTCACTAAATTGATTCGCGACTATTTCGATCAACACGGGTTTCTGGATATCGAAACGCCTATTCTCGGCAGAAGCACTCCCGAAGGAGCACGCGATTACCTGGTTCCCTCCCGTGTGCACGAAGGGGCGTTTTACGCGCTGCCGCAATCACCCCAGATTTTCAAACAACTGCTGATGTGTTCCGGGTTCGATCGCTACATGCAAATTGCCCGTTGCTTCCGCGATGAGGATTTACGGGCAGATCGTCAGCCGGAATTCACGCAGGTCGATGTCGAGATGACATTCGTCGAACAGGAAGATGTCCTGAACGTCATTGATGGACTGATCGCTGAAACTCTTAAGGAATTGAAGGGAAT
>JALTOP010000450.1 GCA_027000105.1 Planctomycetaceae bacterium
CCGCTCGGGAACTCCTGTTTTTCCCGTGTTTTTAGCAATTTATTCAACGGGAAGCGAAACGGGGGCCTGTTCCTGGCTGCTTCGATGAACCGCCTCGGTGAATTGCATATATTTCAAAGCGGTATCAAAATTATTCAGCGTGACCGGTTTTTCTCCTCGAATGGCGGCAATAAAATCTTCTTCAACTTGCCATTTCCCCCGCTCATTCTCCGGAAGTTCCAGTATTTTCAAGGCGGTGTCTCCTATTCGGCCGGTCAAAACCTGCTCGCCCTGTTCCCATTTGGGATCGAAGTGAACCTTGATTGTCCCCTCCGAACCGTACAAATGGATTTGCTGTCCCGGTCCGAAGAGTGAAACCCCACTGATGTGATAGAGCCCCCGAGCCCCTCCTGCCAGTTTGGTCAACACGTGCAACGAATCGGGAACGGTCACTTCAGCCAATTCCGACTGGCTATCGACAGGACGCTGAGGTTCGAAAATTTTTGACTGAGCATAAACCTGTTCCGTCTCTGGAACCCAGCGGGAAGCCGTCTCGTGCAGAATTCCCAAAGTCATCGTATTCAGACCGCTCAGTTCCCGATCCTGTCTTGGATGTAAATACTGACTGTAATCCCAGAAAGAATCATCCGCGCCCAGTACGACCAATTCGCGTAGTTCGCCGATAAATCCGTGAGCAAGAATCGACTTCAGATAATCTCCGTGAACCAGTCCAAACGGACTTGGAACAATCATTGCGGTCAATTCGGGATGCTTCCGGGCAGATTCGAGCATCTGCTTTGCTTCGGCAAGATTCCGGGCCATTCGCGCTTCGCACAGAACATGTTTTCCGGCCTCAAGAGCGGCAACGGTCACCTCGCAATGCAAATTAGGCCAGGTGCCGATGACAACCGCGTCGATGCGATCATCAGCTATCAAATCCTTCCAGTTGGAATACGTCTTGGGAATACCGAATTCCGAGGCAATTTTTTGTGTTGATTCCTCACGGCGATTGCAGACTCCCAGCAGTTCCACGCCCGCTATTTTTTGGAGACCGGGAATATGCTTGGCCCGGGTATTGTTCCCGGCACCAACAAAACCAATACGGATTGAATCTGACACGTAACCTCTTTCTCCCCTGGTAGACAAAATGACCAACAGGTCATAACCCGCTGCTGCCTACAGGTTTAATCTCCCCACTCCCTTATTTCAACTTAAAACATGCAGAAGAAGGTTGTTTCCTGCCATTCCATCCGATTGAGGCGATATCGAAGCTGACACGACCGGAAAAGTCTGCAAAACCGGAAAATTCCTTTTGCCGTTGTTCTGCATGGTGGAAACTGAATTCTGTATGGAAGCCAATTTGTGCCAGAAGCATCAATAGATTGAAACGTACCAATCTGTTCTGCCAGAAAATTCGTTTGCTTTTTTGGCTGACCGCGTAAAGTGCTTGAGATTTCGTTATGTTTCGAGTAGTCTCGGTGTAGACGTAATTTATCAAATACAACGAAGGATGGCGGTCGAAGCAGGACTGTTGACCGGGTTTATGAAATTGGGGATGAGGTAAGATGGCTACCACACGTGCCGAAGCAGTCGCTGAAGTTCTCTGGGAACTCAAACGCGCAGGAAAATTTGGAACTTATTCAGAGATTGCCACACGTGCAGGTTTTAGTGCCGGGGCGAATGGTCGCACGATGGTAACGTGCATCAAACATGTCCGGAAGGATTGGCCTCACCTGCAATGGTGGCGAGCTGTCAGCGATTCCAAACTTGTCGATAAAGGTGGCGAACAGGCCCGGGAGATCGAGAGTGCCGAGTACGAATTGACGACTGTCGATGGTAACGACGAAAAACTTGGCTTCGCCGATGCGGAAGTCTTTATGTCCTGGACAACAGCGGAAACATAGGCTCTCCCAAGTCTTGTCTTGCGAGTTGGAGTGCTGTGTCCGTTGTTTTGTCGCCACGGTTTTGTCACCGCGCAATTTCGATGTCTCACTCTCCGGGGTGATAATCGAAACGTAGGATTGTAAAGCAGTTTGGACAAAGTTCGCTGCTTGCGACTGAAAAGTTCTGCAATGAGATTCGCGGCATGCGTCGTCTTGTTTACTCTGTCGTCCTGTTTACTCTGACGGTAGCCGCTGCAATCTTTGTGCCTTTCCGTCCCGCTTTGGCAGAAGAAAAGGCAGGCAGCGCCTGCAGCGTCCGATTGCGGATCACATCAAAGCTGGAACATCGCCACGTGCCGATGGATCCCGTTATCGACTTCGCCGAGCTTGTTCAAAAAGCGGATGTGGCTGGTGTGGTCGATCCGAATTCAATCCAGGTGGTTGATCTTGCGACGGGCCAGCCCGTTTCCATCGCGATAACAGACGACTTTGCGTACGCTGATGAAGGTCGCATCGAATGGGTGATTGAAGATCCGAGGCATCGTGATTATGAAATTCGCTTTCGAGTCACGTCAAAAAGGGTTGCGCTCAAATCGCAGCGATACGTTCCTGCGATTGGTGTCGGAGACTTACTGCGTTATAACGCGAAAGCTCCCCGTCCCATCACGCTATTCTATTCCTGCGCCATGGCTGATCTGACAGATGATGGCAATTTGGATTTGCTTGGCTGCTGGAACTACGCTTATCGGCCAGGTGATCCGTGGAGTGGCGTTGTCTGTTATCCGCGTCTGTCCGGTTCTTCCCGCGTCCAATTCGGTGATTTGCTTCGTCCACGTTATACGATCCAAACAGGTGAAGGCGAACTGCAGACGTTGGGCAATGATATTTACCTCTCAGCCGCTGTAGCCGACTTCAATAAAGATGGAAAAATTGACATCGTACAAACTGGGGCGAACTCAAAAGAGGCGATCTTCTATTTG
>JALTOP010000451.1 GCA_027000105.1 Planctomycetaceae bacterium
GCGTCAGAGACCGTGAAATCGGGAGTGCAGGCAAGCTACGATTTCATCGCATTTTCGATCACCTGTTCCATTTTATCGAGCATCAGATCGATTCCGAATTTTTCCCGCGCCACCCGTGCAGCGGCATCACCCATCTGTTTGGCAAATTCGGGATTCTCAAGCAGTTTCTCGATTGCGTCAACCAAGGCGGGAACATCTTTGGGAGGGAACAGCAACCCCGTCTTTCCGTCTTCAATTGTTTCCGGCAGCCCGCCCACGGCACCACCAATGACCGGCAATCCACAGGACATCGCCTGCATCAGTGCCTGCGGAACCCCCTCATTCGCATAGGAAGGAAGAACAAACGTATCAATTGATCGAAACCAGGGAACCGTGTTTTCCTGATTGCCGGCGAAAGTGACTTCCTGTTTCAAATTCAATTCTTCAACAAGCGTTTCAAGCGGTTCACGAACAGGCCCCTCCCCCACAATGAGCAAATGCAGATTCTTATGCCGCTTGATCAGCCGGGAAAACGCCTCGATCAAATGCGCATGCCCCTTCCAGCTTCTTAGCGTAGCGATAATTCCTACCAGGTGTTTAGAAACAGGCAATCCCAACTCTTTCCGGACCGCTTCCCTGTCGCCGGGAGAGAATTTCTGCAAATCCAGTCCGGTCGGAATCGACGTGATTCGATGCGCTGCGAAGCCGTTCTCCTTGATAAGCTGCTCGCGAATACACGTCCCGGTTGTCACAATATGCTTGCACGCATGTTGATAAAGCCAGCGTGTCGGGAGATTGTTCGGGACAGCCGCAGAAACATGACGCAGACGAATAATGGGCGGAGCGTGGAACATCGTTTGGCAGGCCACGGCTGTCAACCAGCTATCAGTCGAACTGTGAGTGATAACGACATCGACCCGATTCCGCTTCAACCAATTTCTCAGCGATAAAAGACCTCGTACATTTTTGCGGGCAATGGGAAGCGCCATCACGGGGAGATCACGTTTCTTTGCCACCTCATAAATAGTCGATTCCGACGGACAAAGCAGTTGCAGGTCGTAGCCGCGTCCAATCATCCCTTCCATTTCTGTCAAAATACGAATCTCCTGACCTCCCCAGCCACAGGAAGATTCTGTATGTAAAACCCGCAGTTTTCGAGATTCGTTCATCACTGCCCAGATAACTCTGATAAGAAACAGCACAGGGAAAAGAAACAGCGCAGAATATCCGCCAAATATCCGCTAAACGGGACACCAGCACCAATCGATAACGCCAACAGCCCGATATAGCAGAAACGATACGTGAGGTAAAGAAGAGATAACTGCCCCCTCGAAACTGGAGTAGCTTAAACGCCGGTCTCATGGCAGAGAGAGGGGCAGGAACCCCAACGGCAGAAACGGCAGAGCTTACAGTTCATCTACCTGCAGAAACGCCCGGACAAGCTGTGTGAGCTGATCGATTTCCAGCAGAAATGCATCGTGACCGAACGGGCTTTCCAACTCGCAAAAACTGACATGCTTTCCGTTGGAGATCAGTGTTGAAACAAGTTCCCGGGACTGGGCACTGGTGAAAAGCCAATCGGTCGTGTAGGAAGCGATCAGGAAACGGGCGGTCGTTTCTTTCAGTGCCGTTTCCAGCCCCCCGTAACGGGCCGCCAAATCGAAGTAGTCCATTGCCCGAGTCAAATACAAATAACTGTTCGCATCGAACCGTTCAACAAACCGTTTTCCCTGGTAGTGCAAATAGCTTTCAATCTGAAATTCGGTTTCCTGCTGCAGTTCAAAGGCGAATTGATCGCTGTCATCCTGCAATTTCCTGCCGAACTTCATCTCAATGGATGACTCTGAAAGATATGTGATGTGCGCGATCATACGAGCCAGTGCCAAACCGTACCTGGGCACTTCGCCATCGTGGTAATATTCTCCATTTTTGAAATTGGGATCGGCGTAAATCGCTCGGCGGCCCACCGTGTTGAAGGCAATTCCCTGAGCAGACAACTGCGCGGCGGAAGCAAGCACGATCGCATTTTGAAGTGCCTCCGGAGCCTGCGCAACCCATTCAAGAACCTGCATTCCGCCGAGAGAGCCGCCAATTACCGCGGCGAGTTTTTCAATCCCCAGATGAGCCACCAGAGCCCGATGCACCCGTACCATATCTTCGATGGTAATAAACGGGAAATTCAGACCATATCGCTTACCCGTAAGAGGAGAGATGCTTGTCGGCCCGGTCGTTCCGGTGCATCCCCCCAATACGTTGGCACAAATGACAAAATACTTCTCTGTATCGAGTCCCCGTCCCGGCCCGATAAACGCATCCCACCAGCCGGCCTTGACATCTTCAAGCGAATACTTTCCCGCTGCGTGAGCATCCCCGGTGAGCGCATGGCAAATGAAGATCGCGTTGTCCTTTTCAGGGGAAAGCGTTCCGTACGTTTCAAAAGCAACCTGTATCGGCCCCAGCTTTTCTCCACTGGCTAGAACAAGAGGTTGTTCAGCAGAAAAGAGATTGACAGACTGCGCAGTCACCAACCGCTCCGCATCGGTCGCACCGAATGGAGTGTTGAGCTTCCTCAAATCGGTCTCGGTTTGATTTGTTGACACGCAGTTTACTTCAATTCATTCAATCGCAAAGACAGGCCGGTTGATAACCGGGAACATAACCACCCGGAAATGATGCAACGTGCACGATTACTTTGAAATGACCATTTTGAAACAATGCCCTGATTCGCCATCTGACCGCTAACAAGCTGTGTGCCCTGTTTTGGTGCTCAAGATGTCTGTTCCAGTCTGTGTTACTACCAGACTTTGCTACTAACGGTTAAAGTTTACGAACGGCGCGAAAACTTTCGAAAATCTCATTTTGGTTACGGCGGTCAGAACAGACCAACCGTGCCGGGTTCCAGTCTGTCTGTCCCAACAGGCGGTCTGAATCCTAACTGATCTGTCCCATCCGCAGTGCTCCCCTGCCCTCCCTGCGCAACCAGCTCGGCAGACCATCAGCACCACGGGGTTGCACACACTTTACAGGAATCAGACAGAATGATCAAATTCAACCTCCCGTCCACGCAGAGTACGATGCACCTGTTTTCCATCGTAAACAAGTACACCATTACACCATGTTTTAACAGGCCAGCCGGTCAGAGTGACGCCATGCCAGGGACTCCAGCCGGCTTTGGTAAGCTGGTTTTCGTTCAGAATCGTTTTCTTCAGATTCAGATCAACCAATACCAGATCGGCATCATAACCGTGCTGAATTTTTCCTTTGTTGAGGATTCCCCATATCTCCGCAGGGGCTTCACACATACACTCAACCAGCCGATCGAGTGTTAGACGTCCCCGATTGACTGCATCCAGCATCAGGGCCAGAGAATTTTCCACCGCTGGCAATCCCGAAGGCGATTGGGGATACGGCTGGTCCTTCTCTTCCAGAGTGTGTGGTGCATGATCGGTCGCGATTACCTGAATCTCACCACGCCGCAAAGCCTCCCACAGCCTCTCATTATCTTCCCCCGTTTTAATTGAGGGATTCATTTGCACCAAAGAACCGAGACGCTGGTAATCATCGACATTGAACAGGAGGTGATGCGGACAGACCTCCGCGGAAATGAGTCGCTTGGCCGGATCGCTGACCCGCTGTTGGTACTCTTTGAGCAATTCACACTCCTGAGCTGTCGAAACGTGCAGCACATGAAAGTGATGATTGTGTCGAACAGCCAGATCAATAGCCCGTTTCGTCGCAATGACCGCGGCTTCGTGGTTACGGATTTTCGAATGATCCTCCACACTTTTCCCGCCCCCGTATGCTGCAGCATTGTTGCGAACTGTTTCTTCATCCTCACAGTGTGCACAAATTGGCAACGTCGTTTCTGCGAAAATGCGTTCCAACGCCTCCTGCTGATCAACCAGCAGATTCCCGGTGCTCGAACCAATGAAGATTTTAATTCCCGGTGTCCGCTTTGCCTGCTGGAGTTCGGCCAGATTATCAGGGGTCGCTCCGATATAAAAACCGTAATTCACCACCGACTTCCCCGCTGCCAGATCAAGCTTTTTATGCAGTGCGTCACAAGAAATGGTTGCCGGCTTCGTGTTGGGCATCTCGAGAAAGGTCGTGATTCCCCCGGCTGCACAAGCACACGAACCGGTATGCAGATCCTCCTTGTGCGTCAAACCGGGATCACGAAAGTGAACCTGGTCATCGATCACACCGGGCAACAGATGCAATCCCGCAGCATCGATCGTTTCCTCAGCCGAGGTATGAACGGCCGGGTCGAGCAGAATCTTCCCCTGCGAAATTAATACATCTATCTGCTCTGCACCACCAGGCAATTGACAGATCGCATTTTTAATCAACGTACTTGCTGGCATTGGCTATCATTATCCTCAAGAGTAGGTACACGATAAATTAAACAGATGACATGAGCAGCAGTTTCAGATTTCAACCTGGGATTTCAACCCTGAATTTTAGAGTTCAACTCGTCGGTGCGTCGTTAGATGCTCAATTTGAATACACACACGATCGACACCAAGTCGCACAACAACGCATCCGATTTATCCGAAAACGTAGCTGCACCCGTTAAATAAAGTGGCTTTTCTGACAATGCCCGCTCTTCCAACCGATCGGCTCACCTGCTCCCCAAACAGAATTTACAGGCAGAATTTTTCGATGGCCCGACTGTATAACCCGAATCCCTGCTGAAGTTGATCAACGCTGATCCATTCGTCATCGGTATGAGCCTGGGCGATATCGCCTGGGCCACAGATGACAAGTTTTTTCAGTTCGAGAAACATCGCTGCATCGGTTCCATAGGCCACGGTATGCGAATGATCGTTCCCTGTCAGCTCCAACATCTGTTGAATATGGGAGGCCTTTTCATCCACAAAAACGGGGGGAGCCTGACAAAGAACCTCAAATTCCAAACCGCATTTTTCAGCCGCCTTGCTCGCTCTTTCCAACAACGCATCAGCCTGCTGGCCTGGCATTGGCCGAAAACTGACCGTACAAACGCTTTTTTCCGGAGTGATGTTGACTGCTGGCGTGAAATCGTTGATACCGATATTCCAAGTGATTCCGGTTGGTGAAAACGCCTCGTGCTGCCATTCGGCGGAAGTGAGGGTTTCGTCGTGAATCTGCTTCATTTCCTGTAAAAAAGGGATCATTTTCAAATTGGCGTTTATTCCATCCGTCGTGCTGGAATGAGCCGCCCGTCCATGCGAGATCGCCCTGAATGAATAAATCCCTTTGTGAGCGTGAATCACCTGCAACAAAGTCGGTTCACCGATGATCGTCAAGGGCTGCTGTCTGCAGACCGTGCGGAATATTCTGGAATGCCGGGCAACTTGCCAAGCCCCCTGATATCCTGTTTCTTCATCGGCGGTGCAGATGATGGAAAGGGGAAAGCGAATTTGATGCAAATCAACAGATTCCACCGCATGAAGAAAGCAGGCCAGCGATCCCTTCATATCGCAACTTCCCCGACCGAACAATTTTTGTCCTGCCTGATGCAATTCAAACGGGCCAGATGATTCAAATGACCAATCCGTTACCGGAACGACGTCTGTATGAGCGCAATACAGTAGCCCCCCCTGATCACACCCCGGGCCAACAGTAGCCACCAGGTTCACCTTTTCGACACCATCGCGATCCTGATAAACAATCTGCTCAGTCTCGAACCCCAGTCGCGAGAGAAAATCGTTCACATAACTGCTGATTGATCTGTTTTCAGTGGAACTGACAGAAGGAAAGCCTACCAGGTCACTCAGAATCTTAACCACCCTCTCCATTCCCGCTCACCTTCCCATTTTCACAAAGTGGTTCACCAAAAGCTGGCAAATCCGGAATAATCGTCATCTTTTTACAGCAACAATCCGATTTTGCGCAAGTCGAACGACCTGCATAACCGATACCACTGATAAAACCGATTCTATCATAGGGTTCTGCGCGCCTCGTGCATGCAGAATTATATCTGTTACGTGGAATTTATTCCAAACTCCCATCGAGCTGGTCTGTCTGGCCAGTTCTGGAGGATGGTCGTTTTTGTCAGATGCGGAAATCGCGAGATGACTGCACTGAAAATGACTGTAATCATATAGAACTCACTTCGAAGTGGCATCTTACAGATGAATGAACAAATTCACTGCCGCAGGTTCAAAACCAACATTGCAGGACAGATTGTCTCTACGACTGCCATGCCTTTGCCCGTCGGAAAGCGGCATGTTGGCAATTATCCTGAAATCAGGAAGAAACTGATTGCCGCTCTGGGCTGTCTGGCGCTGTTTTTTCAGTTTGGTTTTTCTGCACCGACACTGAATGCGCAAAGTCCTTCAGGAGTTGTTCAGGCTTACCGGGACTATCCAGCGAATTATAATCCCGCTGGACCGATTCAGCAGATTCAACTTCCTGCACGCGCGCAGTATTACGAATATCTGCCTCGCCGGCGAGGATGGGACGACCGCCGAGAATCCCCCCTGGATCGCTTTCTGAAACAGTCATTCCGGCAAACTTACGGACGCGTTGAATATCTTAACTGGAGCTATTCCGACCCCGGATCCGGTTTTATCGGTTCCTCGGGGAAGAAGCTGCGCGATGGTGAGGGATTCAGTGGTCCTGCCTTCATTGACGGTGCAAGACTGACAGACGCCAGCCTCACTGCGTTGCAGCTTATCGCTCTCAAAAACGCGGCGGACGGAAAAGTATTGATTCAAACATGGGAGGCGAATCAAAGAGAACTGGTTGATGCCGACGCCGATGGAGCTTTTTACGATGTCATTGATGTGATTAATAACACAACCGGCGCAGCTGGTGCCGACGGCATTAATGATGATGACAACGATCTCGACATTTTTCCGCGACTGACCAATGCCGAGAAAGAACTGATGCTCACCGGACAACTCAACAATAGCATCCTGTTCTCCACTGGAGATGTACTCGGCTCTGCAACCGGTCCTTCGCAAGTGGCTGTTTTAGCCGTCGGGCAATTAGCTCCACTCAATGCCTTTCAGCTTGACAATAATAACGGTTTTCGTGGCGTATTTGGAATTGATCTTACCTTTGGTGCAATCGAAACCGATTTCTTCGTCATGAACAAGTCGAGAAGTTCAAATCAGTTCGTTCCGATCCCATCCGGCTTGCTCGGAACTCCCGGTGCAGGTGCGGGAGGCGGCACCGATCCGCTGGTCATTCCTGTTACCGTCAACGGGGCAATCGCACCGGATATATTTGACGATTCGGGAAATCTGGTGACTGATTCCAACAACTACTATCTGATTTACAACGAATCCTACATTGTCAACTACGAGACGGAATCGTGGGGATTCTCTCAAAGCATGTTCTGGACTCTGCGGGAACGTCCTGGACGCTTCCGACTCTCCTCCTCTCTGGGCTTTCGCTATTTTGATTTCCAGGAACAGATGCTCCAGCGTGGATCATTCTCGAACGATCCGGCTGTCGCAGACTTCTTCTACAATTCTGAACTGGGAAACGACCTGACTTCAACAATCGATTCAGTCACCAAAAACCATGTCTACGGACCGACGGCTGGAATCCGGGCACGTGTGGGAGATGAAAAGTTTTCCTTCGGACTGGATAGCAAAGTTCTGTTCGGCCTGAATACCCATGAGGCAAGGGTGTCGGTTGACGATCTGCTGTTCGTCGGCGACGACAATTTCACGCAGGACAAAGGTACCGAATTCTCTCCCGGTTTTGAGATGGTCGCTGATGCCAGAGTGAAGCTGACTGATCACGTCACTCTGACCGCGGGTTACAACTTTCTCTGGTTCGGAGACGTAACACGCCCTGCTGATAATATTCAGTACGACATTACCGCGGCCCGCGTCCCAAACCCGCCACCATTGGGGGGGCCGGATTACACCATCAACAACAATGTCATCCTCAACAAAAAGAAGACCAGCGTCAGCCTGAGCGGACTATCCGTAGGGGTGCTGGTCGACTGGTAAGCTAGCTGTTCTCTACTGAACACCCTGCCGGAAAAAATCGTGCAGCAAAAGTTATTGCAAAAGCACCTGTGCGATTCGGCTGCCCATCCCCCGTGCAGAAATGTCATCTTCGCCGGTAATAATTTTTCCATCGACCAGAACGCCATCGCTGCCGATGATGCGCGTTCACCCACTGTCGGGTATTGTCAAGGATAGTTCCCCGTGGGCAACCTATTGAGCTGATTGACGCAGTAGCTTGCTCAGGCGGGATTTTGTCCTGGCCGCGGCATTTCGATGAATCAAATTCTTGGCAGCCGCCTGATCCAATCGCTTTGTTGCATAGCGAAACGCCGATTCTGCTGCCTCTAAATCTCCGGAGGCGCACAGAGCCCGTACCTTCTTCAACGATGTCCTCAAAGCCGAACGCTGGCTGCGATTCCTCAAACGGCGTTTGATGCTTTGACGTAGGGCTTTTTTGGCACTTTCACTATTTGGCATAACCTGCTTTCCTAAAGTATCCTAACTTGCTTAACCTTGTATTGGCGCTCTCGTTCTGACGCAACCGGTGGATAGTAGTCGATCGCCAGACGAAATTCAATCTTGTTCGCGCATTTTCGCCATTGAATTTGTGTTGTTATTTGTGCGATTTATGTTATTTGAGCCTGATCGGCATCACCCCATCTCCGTTTTGATCTTACTATCTATTTGATGCCTCCCATAAATCTTTCAAGGCCCAATTTACGGTTCATCACGAGGTAAACAGCAATTGAATTGTGATATGGGACGTGCTTCGCCCCCCCATGCCTCCCAATTGCCCTATTAACCCAACCAATGTCGGCATTGGGGGAAATCTATTGCCGATACCTTTGTTATGTGTGTACTATCCGCATATTTGAAACGGGGTTCCCCGGTCAATTCCTGCTGGTTACTTCCCGGTTACTGAAACAAGTTGATTGCCAAAACAAGCCGTTCTTGTTGTAACCTTCTGGCAGCAGAGCAAACCTCGAACCAAATGAAGCACCCGAAATGACACACCTGACATGACAATACGTGATCGCAAGAACATCTGTTTCACTTGAGTTTGCGTAAGGCAGATAGAAATTGACAGTTAATCGGAAATGGTAATAATCGTTCAGGTTCAAGGTCGATACATGAGGTGAGACAGTTGAGGAATTGTCCTTCTCTCGTGTTGGGGGGCGAACCGGAGTCGATATCGAAGCAGCGGAGGCGAATTGTGTTAAGTCTTTTTCGGACAAATCGGAATCACAGAACTTCAATGCCAAACTGGAACGTGCTTGTTCCTGCCACGTTGGCTCTATTCTGCATGACCTCAGGTGATCTGCTGGCGCAGAAAAAAGAAATTCCCTCCAATCATCCCTACGTTCCCGTCTTGAAATTGGCCTATGCGGGGCTGAAAGCCGCGAGTGAATTGAAGGATTATCAAGCCGTATTGACGAAACGGGAGTACATAGGCAAGCGTTTGATAACACAACAGGTTGAGATAAAAGTCAGGCATCAGCCTTTCAGCGTCTATCTGAAGTTCCGGGAACCGTTCGCAGGCCGTGAAGTTCTGTATGTTCAAGGTAAGAATAACAACAGCCTCCTGGCTCACGAGGGGTCAGGTCTTTCTTCTCTGATCGGGACTGTCTCGCTGCCCGTCAATTCTCGGGATGCGATGAAGGGAAACAAATATCCGATCACGATGATCGGGATCGAGAATATGGTGAAAAGCCTGATCAAGCAATGGGAATCCGAAACGCAATACGGCGAATGCGAAGTCAAATATTATCCAAACGCCAAGTTGGGGAATGTGACCTGCCGGGTCGTCGAAACTTCCCACCCCACTCCACGAAGGCAGTTTCCTTTCAAAAGAACCCGGTTGTACCTGGAAAAGGAAACCAACCTGCCGATTCGGTGCGAATGTTACGGCTTTCCATCTCGTCCCGGAGAAAAAGCACCGCTTCTCGAGGAATACACATACACCAACCTCCGCACAAATGTCGGTTTGACGGACTTCGATTTTGACCGGAGAAATCCCAATTATCACTTCTAGAGGAGAACTTGGGTAGAGGTAAACTTGCGGCTTGACGTTGAACGTTATTCAGTGTTTTCACCTTGCCGAAATGCCCAAAACGTTAAACATCAACTGCTGCGTGTGGCACGAAGGGCGTTTTCGATGCAGTGATTTACCCCAAGGCGAGTTCCCATCACCGATTATTTATTCACGACTATTCATCTGCTGGATGAGCGTTGGCTGAGTATTGCACGTGAATTTCGTAGCGCCCGGTTCAAGTGCCCCTTCACCCTGATATCTGACGCAATACGGTGCCCCGTCGGTGCCGGTGAAACAGGGATTGGGCATTTCCGAACAAGTTTCGCAGAAATGGTAGACTGTCATCAATGATGCGAATGCTTCTGATTGGTAATGCAGATAGTCCCTATTGCCGCGATATAAAAAAAGCAGCATTACAACAACAGATCGCTTGTGATATTGTTCCTTTCGATCGGCTCGCTTCGCATCTCAAGGGAACATCGGAAACATTTTCCAGCCCCCAGCTTGAACAACACGCTTTGCTGAACACTTACGATGCTTGTGTGGTTCGGAATATGCCGGGGGGATCATTGGAACAAATTATCTTTCGAATGGATTTGCTCTGGTCGCTGGAAGCATCCGGAGTGCGTGTGATCAATCCCCCCAAAGCGATCGAATGTGCTGTTGATAAATACCTGACTGTGGCGCGTTGCCGGCGTGCCGGGTTGGCGATCCCGGAGACATGCTGTTGCGAATCCGCAGAGCAGGCGATGCTTTTTTTTGAGGAAATGAATCGAGACATCGTTCTCAAACCACTTTTTGGCGCCGAGGGCCGCGGCGTGATCCGAATTACGGAGCCTGAGACTGCGTTCAGGGTTTTTAGAGCATGGGAACAAATTGGATCGGTGTTGTATTTGCAAAAATATCTGGA
>JALTOP010000452.1 GCA_027000105.1 Planctomycetaceae bacterium
GTAATGAGCCGAAGCCACCAGTTGCGAATAATGCTTCTTTCCAGCCGAATCGGTTTCAACAACCAGCACGCTGGTTGCCTCCGGTGCCGTTCCAGTAGCGGAATATTCGAGCAAATCTTTCTGCGACAGGCCGGAATTTTCCAACGGAATCGCCTCGGTTACTTCATCCCGGTCGGCGAGATCGACAGCAAACCGCTGGGCAACCCAGACCGGGCGGACAGTCACCCCCACCAATGCAGAGAGCAGCAAAGCCGCAACAATCATGACGGCAAGATAAACATTCCCGGAAGTATCAACCCCGGATGTATCACTTGAACAGCTAATAGGTGGGGTCTCCAGCAGAAAAGGGTGACAAGAGTGACATGACGACTATAAAGCATCCTGTTCGCGAAATGAGGAGAGTCAACCCTGCAAGAAACAGGGCGGAAAGCAGCTGAAAGCGACTGCAACGTATTCTGGCGTCTACTATTTCGGGCACCTGTACTATTCTCAATAAACTGGTTATCTTGCCTAACTTGAACAAAAATGGCAGAATGGCGCGATTAAACAGTGAAATCATGTCTTTCCCAATTTGTCCTAAATGAATACACTCCCACCGACGGGCCAGTAAACCGATGAGTCAGTAAAAGGTGAGACTGTAAGGGCTTCGGGATTGTCGTGTTGGATGTCCAAATTGGCGAATTGGTTTGAGAGTTTTGTTCCGGGAACAGAGTCAATCACATAGTACAATAATGCGTCAATACTTTCCGCGGAAAAGTTTCCGCAGAAAAGGCGGATCGTATTGGAGTTGAGTTTCGACCGGTTCGACATGATGATTTTAGCCGGCCTGGTCTGGTCAGGCTGGGGTCAAATTCAATTTTCGCGTGTTTTTTGTAGACAACCGGGAAACGCATTGAAACGGACATCGGGACGGACATCACTCACCTATCGCAGCGTCTTTGACCGAATAGAAAATGCCGCTCAGGAGAAATTTGTGAGAATATTCGAGAAGAGTTTTAGCCGGGTTGCGTTCCTGTTACTCAGTGTGGTTCTGTGTTCCGGTTCGCGAATTTCGTTGGCTGATGAAAAAGAAAAGCAGAGCGGGAAACCTGCAGAAAACCGAATCACCATTATGCAATCGAGCGCGGATGGCTTGATCGGCGATCTGGAATATATGGTGAAAAAGCTTGCGAAGCAATCGAGAACATGGCGTGATTATATCGAACCGAATCTGGAAATTTTCCTGGATGGTGTGGATACCAAAAAGCCGATCCGGGTCGATGTCTTTTTCGATCAGGAGATGGGCGAGTTTTACCGTCTCTGTTTTCCTTACACGAACTTCAAGGATTTCAGGAACAATATCGATGCATCGGGGATCATCAGCACGGAGAAATCGAAGGGGCTGTATCACCTCAGCGATGCCTACGACGGCTGGATGCGCACGAAGTACAATTATGCCATTTTCGTTCCTGAGGACAAGAAGGATTTTGCGTCTCCAGGTATTGCCAATCCGCTCGATGATCTGCAACCGTTACTGAAGGCCAAATTCGATACAGCCGTGCTGATCAATCACGATCTGGCGGGCATGGAACAACGGCGAAAGAGCTTTGCAGAGATCAACAGGAATGTTCTGGCCGGCATCAAGAAAAAATCGACGGAATCGGTTGCAGAATACAAATTGCGCAAGTTGCTCGCCGAGAATCAACTGGCCGAGATGGAGCGGTACTACGCGGAAATCAAGCATCTGGAAGCGGGCTGGATTACCGATAGCGAAAAGAATGAGGGACGCGGTTCGTTGTCACTTTCTGCACTGGAGGGAACGGAATTGGCCGGTGCCCTGAAACAGTTGACAGAAGCGAAAAGCAAGTTCGTGGTAGTTCCGGAATCGAAAGATTTTGTGATTTCCGGCCGTCTGTTTTATCCGATCGTGAAGTCCCAGCAGGATCGCTACAACTGCCTTTTTCAGGCATTTCTACACGTTAAGAAAAAGAAGATCGAGGAACAGAAAGACCTCTCGGCTGACCAGAAGAAAGCGGCTCAGGCTGCATTGGAAAAAGTGATCGCGATGCTGAAGCAGGGGCTGGATTTGGGGCATGTTGACGGCTTTGTTGAAATGAGGCGGATCGACCAGAAGGACCCCCATTCCGTTCATGAACTGATCGGCGCGATGCGCGCAGTCAAAGGGAGAGAGGCGGAGGAAATTATCAAACTGCTCCCAAAAATCAATGATGCCTTCGAAGTGAAAATGGATATTGAAACGGTCGGCGATTCACACATTCATGAGATTATCGTGAACCGGAAAGTGCTGCCGATGATCGATTCCCTTTTTGGCACTCCCTGCCGAATCCATCTGGGAACGAGCGATGATCTGCTCTCGATCGCGGTGGGTGGAAACGCGAAGAAGTGGCTTGTTGAGACGCTTGGACAGGTCAACAAGGCAGAGGCGAAAGCGGTTCCCGAATTTGTCCGGTTCAAAGGGCATCTCAAACCGTTTGCCGTTGCGTTGAGCAAACGAAAAGAGAAAAAAGATTTGCCGGAATCTGTCAGGACAACGCGCGAAAAGCTGATTGAAGCATTCGACGAACAGAAGTTCAAACAGGCCGATGATTACATTGAACTGATCGACAAAATGGTCGATGGACAGGTGCAAGGCACCATGCTGGTAGAACCGGGCCTGTTCCGGTTTATCGGATTGATGATTGCAGAAGGCGCCCGAAAAAACCTGTAAGCCGCCAGTTCATGCTTTACGCCACGGGCTCTGTGAGCCGCTTGTTGTCGCTATTGTAGCGGGGTGGCTATTACCGGATGGCTGGCGCCGTTCCGCTTGCAATGATTGACCGCTAGGAGAAAAT
>JALTOP010000453.1:0-344 GCA_027000105.1 Planctomycetaceae bacterium
AGGATGGATACAGGAGACAGATTTTCCCAAGATCCCCATTACCGGATAGCTGTTTCCTAAAAAAAGAAACAGCGCGGACAGAACCTGCAGCCTGCAGGTACTCCTCCGCACTGTCGAAGTCGGTCTCCCGAACATGATGGCAACACATCATGACATATCATGTCGGAATCATTTGTCAAAAGGGATGCGACGCTTTCACCGCCCTCTACTCAGCTTTCTTTAACGTCATCTTTTCCAGAGCCTGCCGGATGATGGCCCCCAAATTGGCCGAGTTCTCTTTTGATTCCAATTTCAGATCGTCCAGATGCAGTTCCTTCAGAAAGTTTCCTGCTTCCAGATCGTCC
>JALTOP010000453.1:354-8751 GCA_027000105.1 Planctomycetaceae bacterium
TTTTCCCTTGAACGCGAACCCTGGCAGGTGCCGCGTTTGCTTCGTCTTCTCCAGATTGCTTGACCCAAAGTTTTACCGCGCCAGCGTCGATCTCCGGTTCCAGCTCAAACAGATTGACGCCGACTCGCTCATCGTCGTGTTCTGCTTCCTCTTCATGCTCTTCGATGGCATGTTCAATTATTTCCCGCAGTTCGTTGATCTGTTCCCGCAATTCGTGAACCTCCTCACGCAGGCCATGCAGTTCATGCACAACCGGTTCGAGCGCTTCATGAGGATGATGTTCACGATTTCTCTCCAGCAAATCCTGAAGATGCCGTTCGATTTCTTCCGCTTCGCGTTGAAGTTCCTCTGCCAATTCAGGCTTGTCTGCGCGTCTGAGATTTTCAGCCGCTTCCAGCAGATGAGACTGTTTCTGTTTTGCTTCTGCAAAATGGGCTTCATGCCTGTGATGTTCCATTCTGTGAGCCGGTTCGTCAGCAGAAAATCGGTTCCCGCCAAACTGTGCTTCGGCGTGGTTGGAAAGCTGCCAATAGCCGAAACCGGAAATGACGGCCAGGGCCAAAATAGCCAGAGGAATTTGTTTCATGAGATTGCTCCTTTTGAAATCAGGTCGGTTTGTATGAGATCCGAGTGATCAGCGTAACAGAAATGCGCATACAGAGCAGTATTTATTTCAGGAAAACTATTTCAGGAAAATTATAAATCGATTCAGGTAAAAACTGGGCGACCGGGCTGCGACTGCTAGAATGAAGTGCTGGAAGTATTTGTATCGTTGTTATATCGCCACCAGCAAGAGGGAGCGATATTCATAAAACATACACGCCCGTCTTTGGTACTCAAACCTGTCTTTTAATACTGGTACTCAACTAATACTGATACTCAACAAGGAGGCCAAAAGTTTCCGGGTTCCGGTTGGAATAGCCTGAAAATACGAGAAATCGTTCAAAGACAGTGCGAATTCACGGAAGAAATTGAACGATTGGGCAACTATCCGTTGCGGGCAGTTGTCATCGTTTTTCGTGCGGATTGTATCAGCATACTTCGAGAAAAATGCGGACTGGTGGCTTGGGAAAATCGAAAACCTGGGCCTGGCATTGAAAAAATTGGGCCTTAAATGTGACGGACACGCCAATAGGAACTGCTGTATATTGATCGTGTTTTAATCGATTCAGGATACTTTCATGAAACAGATGCCGTCAGATTACGACCTGGACTATCTTCCGCATCTACCGGAGAACCGGAAAGTTCCGATCGGCTGCATTGGCTCCGGCTTTATCATGCGTGATTGCCAAATTCCCTCCTATCGCCTGATGGGATTGAACCCGGTTGCGGTCGCTTCACGGAATGAGGAGCATGCGATTGAAGTGGCCAAGCGTTTTCGGCTCTCCGCCTATCCAACCTACCAAAACATGCTGGAAAATGATTCGATTCCCGTGATCGATATCGCTGTTCCCCCCGATATCCAGTTGGGGGTTATTCGAGATGTCGTGAAGCATCCACACGTTCGAGGCATCCTGGCTCAGAAGCCGCTCGGCATGAACTATGCGGAGGCTGTCGAGATTGTCGAGTTGTGTGAGCAGGCGGGAATCACGCTGGTTGTCAACCAGAATATGCGGTACGACCAGTCAATCCGCGCGTGCAAATCGATTCTGAGACAGAATCTGTTGGGGGAACCTGTCTTCGCCACGATAGACATGCGGGCAATTCCACATTGGATGCCCTGGCAGGAGCGTCTCGGTTGGGTCACGCTGCGTATCATGTCGATCCATCATCTTGATGCCTTTCGCTTCTGGTTCGGGGATCCTGTCCGCGTTTTTGCCAGTATCCGTCCCGATCCCCGCACGGAAAAGAAGTTCGCGCACTCAGATGGCATTTGCACCTATATTCTGGAATACGAAAGCGGACTGCGAGCCGCCAGTTGGGATGATGTCTGGACAGGCCCCGCATTGGAAGGAGCCGAACCGGATATCGGTATCAATTGGCGCGTTGAGGGAACAGAAGGTTTGGCAAAAGGAACACTCGGTTGGCCTTCATATCCCAAAAAAACACCCAGCACGCTCGACTTCACCACAATTCACCAGCCGGGCATTTGGCATCGACCACGTTGGAAACAGGCCTGGTTTCCGGATGCGTTTGCCGGGCCGATGTGCGAACTTCTTGTCAGTCTGGAGACCTCTCAATCTGCCAATCTGAATGGACGGGACAATCTGAAAACAATGGCTCTGGTCGAAGCCTGTTACCTTTCTGCCGAAGAACACCGGGCAGTTGAGTTGACAGAAATTACCGCCGGGTGAGACACTTCTGTTCTCCCTTGTTCTTCGAGCCACCTCCAGGTTTGGCATGAGAAAGATTCCACCGGCATGAGAAAGACCCAACATGAATAGCGCTCCCCGTTCAGTCAACCGGCGGATTAAAAAATCGTGGGCGATGTATCATCGGGCACTGGAATTGATTCCGGGAGGAACGCAGTTGGTCAGTCGTCGCCCGACCCGTTTCGCCTTTGGAATCTCACCCATCTTTGCAAGCAGTGGCAAGGGGGCCAGAATTCGGGATGTCGATGGGAACGAATATATCGATTGGGTTTCCGGAATCGGCGCGATCCTGCTTGGCTATGCCGATCCCGTTGTCGATGAAGCGGTGAAAAGGCAAATCGATAAAGGGACGAATTTTTCGATCACGCATGAACTGGAACTTGAATTGGCGGAGGAATTGGTCGCAACAATTCCGTGCGCGGAGATGGTGCGATACACACGCACTGGCGGGGAAGCGTGTGCGGTCGCTGTTCGGATTGCCCGAGGAACAACCGGCCGGGATAAAATCCTGTTCTGTGGATATCACGGTTGGCACGATTGGTACATGGCTTCCAATCTTTCCAGTACCCCCGGTCTGGACGAGCATCTCTTTTCAGGTATTGAGCCGATCGGTGTGCCACGTGCGCTGGAGGGAACCGCTCTTGCCTTCCCGTATAACGACCTGGAGAGACTTGAAAAGTTGCTGGAAGAAAATCGTGGCGAAGTTGCCGCGATCGTCATGGAACCATTTCGATCGGAATTGCCTCCGGATGGATATCTATCCGGTGTGCAAAAACTGGCCCGGAAGCATGATGTGCTTCTTGTTTTCGACGAAGTGACGACCGGCTTCCGGTTGGCCAATGACGGTATTCAGTCGGTCATCGGCGTTGTGCCCGATATGTCCGTTTTCGCCAAATCGATTTCCAACGGTTACGCGATGGGGGTTGTTGCAGGCAAGCGGGAAGTGCTCTCGCCCTCCGCTCAAATGTTTATTTCCAGCACATACTGGGGTGAAGCCGTTGGTCTGATTGCCGCACTGACGACGTTGCGCGAAGTCAAAAAGAGAAATGTTCCTGCGATAGTCCAGAAGACCGGCGAGCAATTGAAATCCGGATTGACCGGGATCGCAAGGGAAGTCGGCTTGCCGGCGGTCTGCCGGGGAATCTCGATCCATCCTTACCTTGATTTTCAAATTGACGATGCCGAAACCAAATCAAAACTCAGCACGCTTTATATCCAGGAGATGGCAAAACGGGGATGTCACGGTTACACCTCGTTCTATTTGAATGCCTCCCAGGGAGACTCTGAAATCACCCAGACCCTGGAAGCCGCTCGTGAAACATTTGCCCTGCTTGTGGAAGGACTGAATGAAAACCGACTCGATGATCTTCTGGAATGTGTTCCCAAGCAGGAATACTTCCAACGACTGGTACATTAGCGCCTGGCGCATTATGGAGAGTCGTTGAAGAGAGTCGTTTCTTCCGCGATCGCAGCAAGACACTCCCAACAGCAAAACGGTCCCGTCTGGAAAAGTGGACGGAAGCAGGGTTGACGGAACGGTTTTCAGGTGCATCAAACCCGCAATTCTTCATTTTCGCCTGTCAACTCATCTGCATACTGGGTGCGGATTGGTCGGATGATTTCGCTGATGAATTCATCGACCTGTTCCGGAGCGCGGCCAATATATTTCGAGGCGTCCAGTGCGGCACTGAGATCAACCCTGGCAAACTTTTCGTCTTTTCGCAGTCGTTCGATCAGGTCGTTACTTCCCCCCTGTTCTTTCACTACTTTGGATGCCTGTTGTGAATGGATGCGAATTCGTTCGTGCAATTCCTGCCGATCTCCTCCCGCGGTCACACCGGCCATCAGAATTTCTTCCGTCGCCATGAAAGGGAGTTCTGCTTGCAGATGCTTTTCAATCACTTTCGGATAGACAACCAGACCGTCTGCAATGTTCCGATACAGAATGAGTATCGCATCGATAGCCAAAAACGATTGCGGTACGGAAAGTCGGCGGTTGGCGCTATCATCCAGGGTGCGTTCCATCCACTGCGTTGCCATTGTGTAGTCGGCATTTTCCGTCAGTGAAATCGCAAACCGAGACAGGGCGCACATTCTCTCGGATCGCATCGGGTTCCGTTTGTACGCCATTGCAGAAGAGCCGATCTGATTTTTCTCGAACGGTTCTTCCAGTTCTTTCCGATGTTGCAAAATGCGGATATCCGTCCCGGCTTTATGAGCCGACTGCCCGATACCGCTGAGACAGGCAAGAACCTGCGAGTCGATTTTGCGGGAATATGTCTGTCCGCTGACGGCCACGGATTCCTTGAAACCGACTTTATCGCAGATGAGTCGATCGAGCGCGGCAACTTTTTCGTGATCCCCACCAAACAGTTGCAGAAATGTCGCCTGAGTGCCGGTTGTCCCTTTGATCCCCCGAAACTTCAACTCTGCCAGACGATGGTTGATCTCTTCCAGATCGAGAACGAGATCGTAACACCATAATGTCGCCCGCTTGCCGACTGTTGTCGGTTGGGCTGGCTGCAAATGCGTGAATCCCAAACAGGGAAGATCACGATACTCATAAGCGAATCTGGCGAGTTCATCTATGGTTCTCACAAGCCGCTTGCGAACCAGTTCAAGCGATTCCCTGATTTGGATCAGTTCGGAGTTATCTGTCACAAAACAGCTGGTTGCGCCCAGATGAATAATCGGCATCGCGTCCGGACACTGTTCACCAAAGGTGTGAACATGAGCCATTACATCGTGACGAAGTCTCTTTTCATGCTCGGCGGCTCGTTCAAAATCGATATCATCCAACTTGCTACGCATCTGATCCAGTTGAGCATCGCTGATATCCAGCCCCAGTTCTTTTTGGGACTCTGCCAGCGCCAACCATAACCGTCGCCAAGTGGAATGTTTTTTTTGGGCAGACCACAGGGAACTCATCTCTTGCGAGGCATAACGGGTGATTAGCGGATTTTCATATTGATCGTGACTCATTTTATTGACCTTCTTTGTGTTCTTTTGTCCGCTGAATCGGCTTTTTCAGGCAGACTCGCCCTGTTCAGGGGATTTTTTCAAACAGGCATACCGGCGGGCACACCGGAATATTTTGCCTCTCTTTCCCAATTATAACAAAAAAAGCTTGATAAGCTGTAACGGTTATGCCGATTAACAGAGCAGGTGTGACCTTTTTCGGTCTTTAAAACCGATTTAACTGAAATTAACTGAACAACCTGGGAGTTTCCAACATGCGTTGGCCTGTAATATTAACCCTGCTGCTTTCCATCACTGCTGTCGGTATCGAGCAAAGCTCTGCTGTGGCACAGCTTTTTCCTGCGATTGCCCCCGCATGCGGCGGTTGTGGCGGGTGTTTCGGATGCAGGCAATATCGCGGTCGACTCCGAAGAATGTGCAGACGTTGTATGAGGCGACAGTGTATTTGTGGAATGATCCCGCAAGTTCCTCTTTCCTGTGCTCCAACCTGTATCACTCCACGACCACGGATTCGTCCCCGTCGGGTCGTTTCCTGGGAAATGGTGCCACGCACGACCTATCACCGCGAAGCATATTGCGAACAGGTCCCTGTCACAACTTACCGTCAGGTTGTTGTCACCGTCCCACAAACAGAATACCGCACGGTGATGCGGCACCGTCTGGTTCCGACCCAAATAATGGTTCCCAGACGCCGAATCAGTACCGTGTGGGAGCAGGGATGTGCACCGGCTTACGCCCCACCACTCCCCTCTTACTCAAGTGGCTGCTGCGGAACGACAGTCTATCCATCAGAAACAGTTGCACCGGGACTCAGCACACCTCCCGTGTTGAGCGTTCCAAATGCTCCAGGTTTGGGAACGCCAACAGAGCAACAGCAGAAGGTGCCCGCTCCAGCGGCTGATCCCAACTTCAACAGCAGTCAGTCCTCCTACACACCTCTGCAGACCGTTCCAACCCGAGCGACTCCCTATTTCGAACAATCTGTCAGTAGCGACGATGGTTATCGAACACTCCCATCAGTTCCGCATACGGCAAGCCGCTCCTCGAAGTTTGTTCCAGCTCCCTCAATAACCAGATTACGATAGCCCGAGCACTCCGGCACCGCCCTGCTCACTGGCATGGAGCAGTGGGTATAAAATGCCGGTTTGTACTGGTCTGGATGTTTTTCCCAACGAATCCCCGGCGGTCGATACGGTCGGGGTGTTTTTATTTATCTGCTTTATCTGCCCGTTCAAACGGGCCTTCCAGCAGTTCCTGGTATCCCTGTTTGAGACAACGGACACGGTAGCCCTGCTTTTTCAGGAGATCTCCTGCCAATAGCGCGCGAAAGCCGCGGGCACAATGGGTGTAAACAATCTTTCCCTCCGGGATTTTCTTTTCCAGCCACTTTTTGTCTACTCCCTGTCTCAACTTGCTTAAAGGCACAAGTATTGCCCCCTTGAGATGCCCTTTATTCCACTCGGAGAGTTCGCGCACATCAACCAGGACCGCCTTGTTCTGCTCCAGATTTTTTTTCACTGTATCGAGTGAATCTTTTGTATGTTCGGCAGCCTGCAGTGGCAGGGTAACCAGAACGAGCAGCAAACCAGACAATACAGTTTTCCCTGAATTCCGCATGAAACCTTCTTTCTATTCATAAGAGATTATTCATCTTTGGAAATGATACTGGGGCCTTTGCCGAACTTCTTTGCGTACTTGCCGTTCCCCATTTTTTCGTACTTGGTGAAGCCGAGCTTATCCAGCTTTTGATCATCTTTCATGCTCCGCTCCATGTTCATATCCATCCAACGGGTACCGATTGCCGGTGCGGTAATAACACGTCGTACCGGTTCGCCCGTCTCCGGATGAGTGGTCAACGCATCATCCGACATCCGCTGAGTTATTTCGAAGCGTTCCCCCGGTTGACCATCTTCCCGAATCACTTCATAAACATAAACAGGCATCTCAATCCTCTCTCTATACTCTTTCTCTCTCGCCACATCGATCCCGAAAATGATGCAGGTGCTAAATATCTGAGGTATTTCGAACACTTCAAAACCAGAGTGGCATCCGCCCGTCGCGATAACCACAGGCACGAAAACAGAGCGTACGAACGGGAAACAAACTTGTGTTGTTGTCTGTTTTAATCAACCTGCTCCACTGGATTGTTCGGAGTCCGACAGGTCAAAATCAAGAGGGGACTCAGGAATTGTGCGTGATTCGTCCTGTTCTGATGAATCGGTCCCGGCAACTTCTGTCGTTTCCGTCTGTGGGGGAACTTCGCGAACGAGCACCCGTGTACCATTCACTTTGATGATTTTGACAGCGGCTCCCGATTCGATAATGACTCCCTCGCTGTAGGCGTGTATTCGCTCACGATCGATTGAAATCATCCCCCCCGGATTGAGTGGAGTGATCGCTTTGGCGATCCGTCCGACGTAACTGTTCAGTCTCTCCTCCTCTTTAGTGAACGGAACAACCTCATCTTCGCTGGGGCCGGCCAGAAGAAGGCGTTTCCCGAATCTTGTTTTGGGGAGGATGGATAATGCCGTAATCGCTACACCGGGAATCCCGATTATCGCAAAAGCACTGAAACCGAAAAAATAATTCGGATTGGTTTCCCACCACGCCAACCAGGCAAAGTAGAAAGCCGCGAACAGGCTGACAACCATGCTCAACGCCAATATCCCCCCCGAGGGAATAAATATTTCAGCAACAATCAGAACAGAGGCTAACGCCAGCAGGGCAATCGCCATAAAAGAGTGATCCATTCTATGCTCCCGGTTGCCTACCTGGTAAAATGCACTGAAGGTTGATTCGAAAGTTGACCAGTCGTCCCGTTTCAAATGGCCTGTTGTCCAAAATTCAAACACGAAACAATGTTGATGTCAAGTTTTTGTGGGGTCGATCCCATCAACCAGTTCCTGTTCCCATTGGTCAAGCAATGGCCAATCGACAGCGCAGGTTCCAAAGTCGGCCATGTGCTGATAGCCTTCAAGCCGGTCGATTGTTTTCTGGATCATCCTGGAATCCTTGCGAAAAACCGGGCCGTGTGAAGGGAGCAACCACTCGACATCGCTGTCCCGGATACGCGATAGAGATTGGATAAATTTCTGAATATCCGAAC
>JALTOP010000453.1:8761-20636 GCA_027000105.1 Planctomycetaceae bacterium
ATCGATATTTCCCACGCAACCATCGCGGAAAAGATTATCACCGGAAAAAAGCAGATTGCCCAGACGAAACGCCAGTTGACCGATCGTATGTCCCGGTGTGTGCCAAACCTCCAGTTCCAGCTCTCCAATTTTCAAACGGTCTCCTTCGGAAACAGTCTGATCGATTGTGATTTCCGGCAAGTGGATCGATATATTCTGGGCGGGAATTTCTGCATAAGTCATCAGTCGATCCCGATTTTTCAACAATCGGGCCGCATCCGGATGCCCGCAGATTGAGGATTCGGGCAACAGGCGATGCGCTTTCTCGAATCCCTGAATATGATCAACATCCGCATGGGAAGCGATGAGATACCTGCAGCCCGCCAGCGGGAAATCCATTTGACGAATCATCTCGACAATTTCTTCCGCCGTATCTTCGTATCCGATGTCAATTAACGCCCATTCAGGGCCGCTGTGTATCAAATAGACAGAACAGCCAAAACGCCTGCGCGCCTGATGATTCATTTCGATTACGTGGGGAAACAACTCCCGCCTCTCCAGCATTCGGTGTATTCCTTGAGAAATGATTGAGAATGGATTTACAATAGCTACTGTAATAGTATAAGCCTCGTCACCTGCCTGAACAGTCCTGGACGAGTTCAAATGGAGCAATCGTGACGATTCCGGGCCGATGAGATTGCAACTCGGAGAACTTGCTGTCAAACTGCCCCGCATGGTTATTGGCTTCCTTCTCTGATCTTGAGCACTGAACCACTTGTGAAAAGAGCGGATGATCGCCCTGCGAAACCGTTTACCGAAACCGTTAACTTGTGAAACTCCTGTTTAACTGTGAATCTCCTGTTTGCATCGGTGGATCTTGATCTGTCCCGTCAATCCCTCTTATTTCGTGATTTCGTGATTCAAAGCTGTTAAGCTGCGAAGCAACCAGATGAATAACGGTCAATGCCCCGGGAGCGGTCACGCCACCAGCTAAAGACCAGGCCTGATCACTGCATTTGTTTCAGATTGAGTGGTGTGGTCGTTTCTTTCTCTGAATTTCACTGAAAAACAACGATGAACTGGTCCTTGTTGTCCAAATTGCTGGGGATGCTTTCGCTGCTTGTCGGTGGCACGATGGCGTTATCACTCCCCTGGGCATTTCCGCAATTGGGTGTCGCGACAGAATTTGAGACCAAAGGGTTTCTGGGCATCCTCGCGGCAATGGTTATCAGTCTTGCTGTAGGAGGTCTCTTTTCCTGGCTCGGAAAGAACTCGCAGGGAACGGTTTTGCATAAGGAGGCCCTGGCTATTGTCGGTCTGGGCTGGCTGTTGGCCGGACTCCTGGGAGCACTTCCTTTCCTGTTTTCAGGAACGATGCGCACACACGATACCCCCATGACGCTCATCGATGCGTTTTTCGAATCGGTTTCCGGTTTTACGACAACAGGAGCCTCGGTGCTGACTGAACTCGAAGACCCCCAAATGATACCGAAGTGTGTCCTGTTCTGGCGATGTTTCACCCATTGGTTAGGTGGAATGGGAATTATTGTCCTGTTTGTTGCCCTGTTGGGACACCTCGGGGGCGGCGGAAAGGCGCTGATGCAAAGAGAAGTTCCCGGGCCATTGAACGATACGGTCAAACCGCGGGTTCGGGAAGCGGCCACGGTCATGTGGGAAATATATGTGGGCCTCAGCTTGTTGTTGACGACTCTGTTTCTGTTGTGCGGGATGTCGATTTTCGATGCTCTTTGCCACACATTCGGCACGATGGCAACGGGCGGTTTCAGCACATACAACAAAAGCATCGGGCACTTCAATTCTGTTTCAATCGAACTGATCACAACATTGTTTATGGTAATTGCAGGGACAAACTTTTCCCTCTTTTATCTGATGATCGGGGGGCAGCCTTCGTCACGGAAAAGTCATTGGTTCTCGCGTCTGGCCAGTTTGCCCCAAGATCCCGAATGGCGGGTTTACATTTCAATTCTGCTGTTGGCGACTCTCGTCCTGGCAGGAAATCTTCTGACAAGAGGTGTTTATGATTCCGTTGCAACTGCATTTCGTCACGCCAGTTTCATCACTGTTTCGATTATGACAACGACCGGATTCGGCAGTGAAGATTTCAGCCAATGGGGAGAATTCGCAAAAGGGCTGTTGCTGCTGCTGATGTTTGTCGGGGGCTGTGCAGGATCGACCGGAGGCGGCTTGAAGGTCGTCCGCTTCATTCTTTTTTTCAAAGTGATGTTCATGGAGATTGAACAGTCTTTTCGCCCCAAAGTTGTTCGCTCATTACGACTCGGCGGTGAAAACCTCCCCGCTTCACTGCGTCACGATGTTGTCGTCTATTTCAGCCTCGTGCTGTTTATCTTCATCTCCAGTTGGATGACATTGAATGTGATTGAACCAGATACCCAGTGGGCAGTCAGTCAAACACATACCGAGGCGGAAAAGCTGATTGATTGTGCCTCCGCTGTCGCGGCAACGCTCAACAACATCGGCCCCGGACTTGGTGTACTCGGCCCGGCTTCCAACTTTTCCGGTTTCTCCCAGCAGGGAAAATTGCTCCTCACCTTGCTGATGTTACTTGGCAGACTTGAACTGTTCGCCGTCCTGGTTCTGTTCTTCCCCTCTTTTTGGAGATACCAGTAACTGTTGCGCATATACGTTGAATAGCCGCATATATTGAACGATGTGGCTTTTGCAATATCGCCTGGAATCCTTGAACAGAATTTGCCTCACCCCCATTTCTGGTGAACAGAAATCAATCTTTCGTTTTGTCTTCTTTGTCTTCCTTGAAGTAATAGTTGGGCGTACAGAGTCTGTCACAGTTCAAACGAGCCAAACAGATCGAAAATGCCTGATAGATCTGGTGGAAGTCAGGGGGTCATTTTCTGGTTTCTTGGGGTTCCCCTGTTGTAATATTTTCTCTAACATCCGGCCTGAGTCCGGCTTGACTCGATCGTTTTTGTTATTGAGACCGGATTCGGTCAGGAGGCATTTCGGTTGGGTGTTCTCATTGTTTTCACCTGTCGAACTGCCGATGTACTGGCAAGTCCTCTTTTACCCACTTAATTTCGAGGTTGATGAACTAGAAAATGACCGAACAAAAAGCAACAAACGTTACCTGGCATGATCACACCGTCAGTAAGGAGGACCGTCAGAAACTGAATGGCCACAAAAGTGCGGTTCTCTGGTTTACCGGACTGAGCGCTTGTGGAAAAAGTACGGTTGCCAATACGGTTGATCATATCTTGCACGAAAAGGGAATTCACACTTTTGTGCTCGATGGTGATAATGTTCGAATGGGGTTGAATAAAAACCTGGGTTTCTCGGCTGAAGACCGTGCGGAAAACATTCGTCGTATCGGCGAAGTGGCAAAACTGTTCTGCGATGCGGGCCTGTTCGTGTTGACGGCCTTCATTTCTCCCTATCGAGCCGATCGTGATCGAGTCCGTGAAATTCTTGGTGAAGGGGAATTTATTGAAGTTTTCGTCAATGCTTCCCTGGAAACCTGCGAGGCTCGCGACCCCAAAGGGCTTTACAAAAAAGCTCGTGCGGGGGAAATCAAGGGCTTCACCGGGATCGATGATCCTTACGAAGAACCGGAAAACCCGGAACTGACACTCGACGCCGACAACAAAGGCATCGACGAACTGGCCGAGGAAGTTGTCGCCTATCTTGACAGCAATGGCTACCTTTCTACTTGAACGTCGCTCGTTCCCGATTCAGTGAGACTTTCCTGAGTTGAACCGATTTAACAAGAAGGCCCTGCGGCAATGCCGTCGGGCTTTTTTTGTGGGACAGAGTACAACTGGAACTGCGCACAATCTGCACCTTCACAATGTGTCTGAAGAGGATTTCAACCGGAGCATCGGCAACAGGAACAGAACCTGATTGAATTTTGACTTTCGGGAGGAAAATTTCACGGAAACCCCGGATTCTTGACAATCAAGCCGATTCATCAATTCTGGTAAACTGCGGCAAGAATAACGAGCCCTAAAAGTTTATGCAGTCCCCCCTGCTTCTCGCCACTATCGCAATAAAAGTAGCATTTTCCTGTTTGCCCACGCGCATAAATTGCCCGCAGGAAACTTCAGATTGACACTCCGTTTCCCCACAGATAGAGTGCTCCCTGCGTTTTGATTTGCCTCGGTTTGGCATGATTTTTTGGGGCCATGTTCTTTACTGGCTGCATGATCTTCGCTGACCAGGCAAAACTTCGATCCGTCCGTTTATCTCGATTTACCTCGACGCCATGAAAGCAGGATAGTTGATTCAGTGACGATCGCTTTTAGTCAAAAGAGAATTTCAGCTTTGGCTGTTCTGTTCCCTGTTGTGATGTTTCTTGTTGTGATGCTTGCGCATCCGGTGCAGGAAGTATCGGCGCAGTTGCCCCGCTCGGGTACAATAGCCGGTCACCAAGGGCCACCGGCTCCGATCGACATGACCCGGGTGATGAATTCACGTTTTGGAAAGTCCAGACCTCAACAGTTCCCATTGGAACAGAAAGCCCCTGAAAAGAGTTCGCCCAATCCCTGGAAACCCAAAGTAAAAGAACGCAAGTGGAAATATATTGTGCTGCATCATACGGCGACATCACAAGGGAGCGTCGCCTCGATCCACCGCGCTCATTCACAGCGTCTCGACAGTCGAGGAAAACCGTGGCGCGGGATCGGCTATCACTTTGTGATTGGGAATGGGCATGGCATGAAGGATGGCCAGATCGAACAGACGTTTCGATGGATCGATCAGATTGAAGGGGCCCACGCCGGCAATGCCAACTACAACAATTGGGGAATCGGGATTTGTCTGGTTGGAAATTTTGATAAAACCAAACCGACTCCCAAACAATTGGACGCCCTGACAGCACTACTGATTGCATTGAAGGAAAACTACGGGATCGATTCGAAACACGTTCTGGCCCATAAAACCGTGAAATCGACACATTGCCCGGGCAGGTATTTTCCGTTGCATCTGTTTTCGCAGGCAAAAAATCCCTGCGGAATTCATTACCATTATCGCTATCGTTGGCGATAGATATTCTTCCGATTTTTACCGACTTCCAACTTTGGAACAGAAGCAGATTTCATCATGAAACGATTCAACTTCGACTTGGGACATCGTCATTTTGCCCACCAAACCTATCCCAAGTACGATCCGGAAGCGATCAGGGAATTGCTCGAATCTCTGGCCTGGGGAGAAAATGCCGGGACGCTCGTTGACAGAACCGAGGAGGAAATCTCCGAAGAAGTTTTGGGGTTGCCTCCCAACCTGCTCACTCCGGATTCTTTTTACTACCCGGAAAAATATGAACCCAAATACGCCTACCCGCTGATCATCTGGATTCATCAGGGAAGCTCGTCGTCGCTCGCCTTCCAACAGCAGATGCCGATGATCAGTGACCAGAATTACCTTGGTCTGGAAGTCTCTCTCGATCAATTCGATCGCAATAAAGGAGATTATCACGAGCGGTTGATCAATCATATTCAGGAGGAGTTGACCGGGTTCCGTTCGCAGGCGAACATTCATTCCGAACGGATTTATCTGGCCGGGATTGCAGAATGTGCCTCATTGGCAATCGAACTCGCCTTGCTGCATCCGTTGCCATTCGCGGGATTTCTGGCGATCGATCCGGTCAACACTCTTTTCGATCAGCCCCTGAAAAACTTCCGCTTTCTGAGGCACCTGCGGGGCTTGCTGACAACGACGGGCGACATCAGCCGCTCCGATCGCAATGACTGGCTCAAGCCTTTTTCACAACTTCTGCATGACGCCGGTGTACAGATTCAACTGGATACGCGGACAAAATCGGAAGCGGGAGCCTGTCGTTTGATCAACCAGTTTCTTATCGACTCGATCTATGCCAGTTACCGCAAAAAGTAGACTCGATGCTCGTCAGAGTTTATGCGCACCGAGACAGGTTGATCGACTATTGACCGACAGTTATTCGGCGCAAGGAAAAACCGCAGGGGAAACAAAGCCACAGGGAAAGTGATGCAGAATCGGGCCGGACGGCAAAACTATTCCGGTCGAGCCGAGCGGGCAATTTCGCAGTTGTTGCGCAGGTGTTTTTCATTTAACCCGCCGATGACCATGCTGTGAACAGCGGGATTGCCCAAAACAAAACGGATCGCTTCATCGGCTGGCAGATGCCCGGAGGCCAGCCCCTTTTTCACAACGATGCCTATCCCCCTGTCAGCGGCTTTCTCGATGATTTGTTGATGACTCCTGTCCTGAGAGTGATATTCTACCATCAACAGATCTGCCCAATTCAAGGCCAGTTCTGCCCCAGTCGTTTTTTTACCGGAAAAACCAAGATAGCGGATCACTCCCTTTTCCCTGAAACGCTGAAGTGTTTCAACGACATCCGTCTGCTGCTGAATCCATTCATCTCGTCCATCGGAGTGAACGTAAACGATATCAAGCAGATCCGTCTTGAGATGATTGAGGCTTCGATTGATGCTCTCGCGTGTTGCCCGAGCCGAGTAATCGTAAATCGATTCGCCTTCGACAAAACACTCCCCTGTCTTTGTGGCCAGTACGTATTCGTCGCGTCGATGCGAAATCGCTTTTCCAATTCGCTGTTCGCTGATGCCGTATGACGGAGCCGTATCGATGAGATTGATTCCCATGTCCAGCACGGCGTTGAGAAGCCGTTCTGATTCCTGATCGCTGGGCAGTGCATAGTCTGCCGGGTATTTCGTCTTCTGATTCCGTCCAATCTTGAACGCTCCAAAGCCGATCGGACTGACTTTCAGACCGGTCTTTCCCAATGAAACTTTTTGCATCGCTTATCGCCAATCTCACTCCGGGCATCGATCAACCCACTCCCCGCGGCATTGTAACATCGTGCGGTATTGTAACGTCGTAACGTCGGAAGATCGACCAGCGAGAGTCGCTTTGAAGGAATCAGTCGTTCTCATTTCCAGATGCCCCAATACTTTATTTCGATGCACAAAACTTTCTGTCGCCAGAATTCACTGCAACTCTGTTGAGTTTCAAAAGAAGACGCACCTGCACCTGAGAATCGGGTGTAGCGAAATAATGGTCGATTAAGCGAAACATTGAATGGAGCATGGAAAAGGAATGAATCACGGTAAAGACCATCTTCTCCAACAATTCGCTTGACACAAACAGGCATTACCGGTACCTTAATTGCCGGAATTGTGTTATGCGATTATCACTTCACACAGACTATGCGTTACGAACCCTGATGTATTTGACGGCACAGGGTGGCCGGTGTTCGATTCAGGAGATCGCGGCTTTTTTTGAGATTTCGCGCGACCACCTGGCGAAAGTCGTCCGCCGTCTTGGCCAGTTGGGCTATGTGCGTACTGTTCGTGGAGTGGGAGGGGGTATGGAACTGATCAAGGATCCTGGGGAGGTTAACTTGGGGGAATTGATCGACTCTCTCGAAGGCCCGCTTCACTTGCACGATTGTGTCGCTGTTGATGGAGTTTGCCGTATCCAGCCGAACTGCAGGTTGAAAGATATTTTTGCAGAGGCCGAACGGATTCAACGGGAATATCTGGGGCAACATTGCCTCAGCGACTTGATACCACCGGAAGCAGATCTCGTTGAATTGAAAAGCGAAGCGGATAACTGAGTGGATAACTGAAGCGGCAAGCAACATTGGCTATGTCATGTGGAGGGCGTTTCGTAATCGAAAAAGTCCGAATCACAGCCAACTTCGGTTCGGCGGTTTAGCACTTGGACAACATTGATCTATGTAAAGGGGGCGAGTCAGAGTAACAAGTATCAACAGAACAGGTTGTGCAGGTTACGAAGAAGCAGTCCCATATCCAGGCCCTGAAAAGGGTATTGGGGACGTACTTTTTTTGACGGGGATAACATGATGAAACGTATGACGGTTATGGCATTGGCGGGAGTGATGGTTCTTGGCTCTTTTCAGATCGGCACCGCCGAAGAAGCGGATTGCAAAGCTGTTGCCCGTGCCCGCAAGATGGGGGAAATGCTCGATACACTTTACAAGAACGCGATCGTTTTGATTACGACGCATTATGTCAACGAAGATACCGATCTGGCTGCCGGTGACGCTTTTCAGGCACTGTTCAAGGTGATGAAAGAGAAGGGGTATCATGAAGTCCGACTGATTGACGCCTCAGGCGAGCCTTATGACGACGATAACACTCCGCGCAAAGGGTTTGAGCAGGACGCCGTCAAAGCACTGCTTGGTGGGGCGAAAACCTATGAGAAAGTCATCAAGAAGGATGGCAAACAGTACCTGCAATACGCGACCCCCGTTCCGGTCGTGATGGACAAGTGCATTATGTGCCACGAAAACTATCGCGATGTCCCGAAAGGGAAGCCGATCGGAGCGTTGAGCTACACCATTCCAATCGAATAGCGACCACCGAGTTGTACAAATTGGTTTCAGCGATTTCGGTCGCATGAAACTCGAAAACGGTGAGTTCCGTAAAACGATCCGTTCAAACAAAAAACTCTCCTGCCTTCAAAAGACAGGAGAGTTATCTATTGCCTACAGGATTAAATTATCCGAGGAGAGATAAGACCTGTGACGGATTCTGGTTAGCGATTGACAATACCGAGATACCTGCCTGTGACAGAATCTGGGCTTTTGTCAATTGTGCTGTCGATTCTGCAAAGTCGGTATCGACGATAGCAGATCGGGCTTCAGAAATGTTTTCCAACGCCACACCGAGAGTGTTGATGTTGGTGTCGATCACGTTTTTCTGAACCGCACCGAGTCGACCACGAAGCGTGGAGACTTCGTTGATGGATTGCTCAACGATATCGACCAGTTGAGATCCAGGTACGTCCGGCCCAACATCGAGAAGACTTTTTCCGGCTCCGGTACCGAGTTCGTACAGTTTACCGGCAACTCCACCCAGTCGAGCGGTGTTGACAGCGTCGATTCCGATACCGATCTGCCCGGCAGCAGAAACCTCCTGTCCGATCTGGAACAGCGAACCACCACCAGTGATGGTGACAACAGCTCGACGACCCTGAACGTTGTTATCTTCGTTGAAGGTCAATTCCGCATCAAGAGAGAAGGTTTTGATTCGAGCTTTCAAACCGGATGTCTGAGCAACCTGACCATTGATGGATGCTTCCAGGTCGGCTCCTTCATCCCGTGAACTCTTGGTGATGTTGTCATCGGTGGTCGTTTCGAAGGTACCACTCAGAACATTGACTGCAACGAATTCGGATGCACCATAGTCGGTACTTTTCAGCTTCAGAACCCGGCTGGCAACATCAACGGTATCCAGAGACTGGGCAGAGACCACTTCTCCCCCACTACCCTGAACATCGATATTGACCAAAGCCCGTGCAGAAGCAGCCCCGTCGCTGGTATCGGTCTGAATGAAGGTTCGGATATCATCGGCAGTTGTCGTGATATTACCAAATTCATCCGTTGCCAGGTTGACAGTAATCGTGTTGTCGGCAGTCCCTGTCTGGGCAACAGAAACCGAAAGCGTTGCATTGGCAGCAGTGGTGGCAACGAACTTCACATTCACCACTCCATCAGTACCGTAGGCACGTGAATCGTTGAAAGTGATGTCGTTATTCTCGCCATCGTTACCACCCACCAATTGTGAAGGAGAAGTACCGGCTTCGAAAATTGAGGTACTTGCCGCATCGGCAGTTGTGGCGGAAGCAGAGATATAATCCTGAGCTTCGACTGCGTTGGTTGATGTTCCGGAATTGACCAGAGCCAAAACATCCGAGATTGTCGAAGTATTCGCACCACTGGAACGTGCAAGCTGGATTTTAATCGTGGTATCTCCGGTTTCTGCATTGGTAGAAACACTGGATACTTTCAACGAGGCAGTTGTAGTCGAGGCATCGACGAATTGGACGAAAACTTCTCCGCCCAGCGTGGCGACTGAACCACCGGAACCATTGTTTCGGTTATCAAGGAACTTGATATCTGCAATATCACCACCACCGGTCAAGGTTGAAGTCGCCGTTGTCGTCGCGGCTGCGGCGGCGATAGTCGTTCCTGTTCCCACTGCTGTCGCATCGAGATAGGCCTGGGCAGCAACAGCGTTGGTCGAGGTTCCGCTGTTAATCAAGGCAGCAACCTCAGCAATAGTTGTAGAGACTGCAGTTGACGTATTCGCGTTGGCCAATTCAATCGTAACAGTCGTGACACTGCTTGATGTCGTGACGGAAGAAACGGCCAATGTACTTGTCGTTGTTTTTGAACTGTCAAGCAGGATCACCTTGACGGTTCCACCCAAAGAGTCGTCTGTACCTTTTGTGGAGGTCGCACGGGCATCCGTAAAGGTCAAAGAACCGACAGACGTAGAAGCCGCAACACTGACAGAGTTTTTGACAACAGTACCTGTCTTGATATTCACGAAGCCCTGGGCAGGTCCTTCGGTGAAGGTCAAACCGGGGTCGAAACTCGCTTCAACACCTGTTACGTCAGAGACAGCGTTAATCGCATTTTTGATGTCGGAAGAGGAACTGGATGATCCCAGGAAGACAACCTGTGATCCTTTAGAACCACCCACTTCGATCGTGGCTGCTGAACTCAGATCTCCATCCAGGTAACGCAATTCACCTTTTTCAGCCACTTTCGTAATGGCTGCTTCGACTTCGATCGTTGAACTGGAACTGAAAACGGCTTCGTTGATTTGAAAGTCGTCCAGTTTGGCAGAGTCGCCCGCCGTCAACTGGGTAACGAACGCCTTACTACCGTCAATCAGTTTGTCACCTGCAAATGTTGTGTTTGCAGAAATTCGGTTGATAGCGGACAGGGCAGCATCGACCTGAAGTTGGTTCGCCTCAATTTCAGATTGAGACAAAGCTCCATCGTTCAACGATTCCTGTACCAGTCCACGAATCTGGTTGAGCAGGTTACCAACTTCGCCCAGTGCCGCATCCGCGGTGGCGATCACGTTATTGGCACGTGAACTGTTTTTGATTGACTGCTCAATCGCGGAAACCTGTGATCTCAGTGTTTCGCCAGCGATCAGACCAGCAGGATTATCCTTACCGGAGTTGATCTTCAAACCTGTCGACAGACGGGTGAGCGCCGTGTTTTGCAGGTCGTTGGCCCTGTTCAAACTTCTTAAACCTCGCAACGCTGCGACGTTCGTGTTAATCCTCGTCATTGTTAGTTGCCTTTCCTACTTTGCTGGTTCGACCGCACCATTATCTACCTGGGGGCCAGTAACCTGGGTGATGACTCGTTTGTTACTCGTCATTCCTGACAGAACTCTGTTTCCTTCAATGAATGACTCTCCAGAACTGGCTTCCCATGCCTGTAACAGTCCTCCTGAATCCGCTCCATCCTGCTGACATCCTGCGAACCCCGTAAGTGGTAATTGCGAGGTGAATATCGGAATATCTGGCATAAAACGGATCAACAGCCCAGATATCACATCCGCGCTGCAACCAACATCGTCCGAAAACAACGCCGGCTATCAGCTACTGATCGGCTTCCTCAAACAACATCTTGAGTAAAATAAAAAGAATTTGAGAAATAATCAGAAAAGGGTATATGGGAATGCTGGGAGAGGTGTGAGCGATGAGGTGGGGCGAACGGAAACAATCGCTGCGAGAAACAGCTCACTTCCAGATGACGGAGTCGTTCGACAGTCGTCTTGTCCAGGAAGGTGCCCGACTGTTTTCCTGTTTTGCCGTTTGTTTTGGCAATTTCAGGTTGATAATTCAAATGTTGCCCTGCGACTACTCCGTTTCTTTGGTCGGTTCAGCCTGTTTATCCCGCTGGATCGCGTCATAGACTTCCTGCCTATGCACCGCGACCTCGGGCGGGGCTTCGATACCGATACGAATTTTGTCGCCTCGAATATCGACGATTGTTATTTTTATGTTGTCACCGATGATGATACTTTCATCACGCTGACGAGACAGAACCAACATCGTGTGGGCTCCCCGATGT
>JALTOP010000453.1:20646-33457 GCA_027000105.1 Planctomycetaceae bacterium
CCCCGATGTCTGCCTCGTCAAGCGACTCGCCTGATGGAGGCATGATGATTGAATGTTTCAAAAAATGATGAATGCCAGCAGTCAGACTCGGTTCTGTCAGACGCGGTTCTGAAACAGGAGTTGATTCACCAGGGGCGTGCATTGATGTACGCCAGACGCAATTCCTTCTCCTGCCCGCTTCAAAACTGAACAGCCAGCAATACTGCCTGCAGCACTAGAAATCTCAATGCAGTTCGAATCGTCATTACTGGCAGAGAAGTCAAAGTAAGATTGAGCGTTTTTGCCGCCTCAATCAAAACTGGTGTTAAGCTGTTCCGAATATGATGATCGAAACAATTAAAGCGGTTTCGGAATGCAGCATTTCCGCGTAGGTTCTGTGCCCGAACTCCTCGTTTCGGTCAAATCGGTCAAAAGCCGGTTGTCCCCTCTTCTTCGGATTCCGTTTCGATGATCTCCTGTTCGTCGGCTGCAATCGGAGTGTCCTCTCCCTGAATATACGTTTTCCCACGATAGAACTGTGACCAGATGACATAGAGAACTGCCGTTCCGAACATACAAGCGGTAAAAAACCAGTAATACTGCACTTCCGTCAAATTTCTCGTTCCATCTTCATTGCGAATAAAGTGGTTCACGATGGCAGTAAACAGATTTCCGAACGAGACACTGAGCAGGTACAGTCCCATAACCAGAGATTTCATCTGTTTGGGGGCCTGCGTATAGGAGAATTCCAACGCCGTGATGGAAATCAGAATTTCCGCCGCAGTAAGTATGACATAAGCCCAGAAATGCCAGATGATATGCGGTGTTTCTCCTGCCTGAATTTGTGATTCGAGCCAGGCAGGCAAAGCAAAGGCGGGAACCGTCAGGAACAGGCCGATACCAATTTTACGAAGCGGCGTAACTTTCATCACTTTTCCCATCAAAGGATAAATGACAAAAGTGAACAGCGGAATGAAGCACATGACCAGGATCGGATTCATCACCTGCAATTGAGAGGCGAGAATCTCATGTCCCATCACGACTCGATTCATGGAATTCGCCTGTGTCACCCAGGCAGAGGCCGTCTGATCAAACAGGGCCCAGAACATGGCGACAAAACAGTACAGCGGAACCAGATTAAGAATGGCAAGCAGGCCGCTTTTGCTGAAAGTTTCGGTAAAGAACCGCCTTCCCCCAGGTGGGATGTGCACAAAAGTATTTCGTCCCAGCCAGAACATGAAAGTGGCAATCGCCATCAAAATGCCCGGAATACCGAAAGCCAATGCGGGACCAAACTGTTTCAGAATAACTGGAATCAGAATTGTCGAGGCCGCGGATCCGAGATTGATGGAAAAGTAGAACCACTGAAACACTTTGCTAAGCAGATGATGATTCCGCTTTCCGAACTGGTCTCCCACATGTGAAGAAACGCACGGCTTGATGCCCCCCGAACCAATCGCGATCAGCCCCAATGCGACAAAAAGCGAATCCCTTGGTTCAATTCCGGTCAGTTGAGGCAAATCAACCAATGCCATCACGACATGACCGAGGCAATAGACAATCGAAAGCCAGATGATGACCCTGTATTTTCCGAATAGCCAGTCCGCCAATATCGCGCCGAAGATCGGAAAAAAGTAGACGGCCGTAACGAAACCGTGAACCCATTCGCGCGCCTCCACCTTGTCCATCACGTCGAGATTTCCTGAAGCATCCAGCAGATACTCTGTCATGAAGACAGTCAATATTGCTTTCATGCCGTAAAAACTGAAACGCTCTGCGGCCTCGTTGCCGACGATATACTTGATCCCCGGCGGCATCGTCTCGATATCAAAGGGCTTTGTCGCGGGTCTAATTTTTTCCATCAACCTGCTTTCCATTACTTCTGATATTTATAATCGGTCTCTTTTTTCCGTGTCGATTTTTGGTGGGACAAAAATCCGTCCAAAGCCCACCATCTCACTCCAAATGGCAAGCCCTCTTCGCTCCCTGTCCAAATAAGAAAACGTGATCCTTACAGAGCCTGCGCAACAGTCCGGCGGTCAACCTCCAATCCGGAGAATGAAACACGGAACCTGTTCTGCAAGTCTCCCATCAGGGCCGATCTGTCTTGTCCGTCCTGATCAGAATGAGACTGATGAATAATGAATGACGTGCTTAACTTCAACTTTGAAGAAAACGCTTTTACACGCACTTTTTACACGCACAGAATAGGGAACTTGTCCGATCCGGTCGAGACTGGATCGCGAAAAAGCAGAGATAGCAACCGGTTCGGGCCAATGAGTTGGTCTCAGCTCAAAATCGACTTGACAACATGGCCATGAACATCGGTGAGACGGAACGCTCTTCCCTGATAGCGGAAGGTGAGACGTTCATGATCGATACCCAGCAGGTATAGCAATGTCGCCTGCAGATCATGAACGTGAACCGGATTTTCGACAATGTTGTAACAGTAAGGGTCTGTCTGACCGTAAGAAATTCCTCCTTTTACGCCGCCACCCGCCATCCAGATACTGAAACAGCGAGGATGATGATCGCGACCGAAATTCGCACCGACCAGTTTTCCCTGACAGTAATTGGTTCGCCCAAATTCGCCGCCCCAAATCACAAGCGTTTCATCGAGCAGACCACGCTGTTTCAAATCCTGAATCAGTGCCGCGGCTGGTTGATCCGTCTCCGCACATTGCCCCTTGATACCACCCGGCAAACCGCCATGATGATCCCAACCTTGATGATACAACTGGATAAATCGCACACCCCGCTCGGCCAGTCGCCGGGCAAGCAGACAATTCGCCGCGAAGGAACCGGGGTTTCCGGCATCTTTGCCGTACAGATCAAAAATATGTTTCGGCTCTTTGCTCAGATCGGTCGCTTCGGGAATCGATGCCTGCATGCGAAAAGCCAGTTCGTACTGGGCGATGCGGTTTTCGATTTGCGGATCGATCTGATCGACCTGTTCCAGTTCGTGCAACTGGTTCAATGCATTCTGCATTTCGCGTCGAGAACGCACATCGATACCCGGTGGATTATTCAAATACAGAACGGGATCTTTTCCGCTGCGAAAACGGACTCCCTGATGCCGTGATGGCAAAAAGCCACTCCCCCACAAACGGGAAACAAGTGGCTGTCCCCCCTTGTTTTTTGTCACCATTACGACAAAATTGGGCAGGTCTTCATTCTCACTTCCCAAACCATAACTGAGCCACGCGCCAATGCTGGGACGCCCGGGGAATTGCGAACCGGTTTGAATGTGCGTCACGCCGGGGCCATGATTGATCGCCTCGGTATGCATCGTTTTAATAATGCACAAATCGTCCGCCACCTTGGCGGTAAACGGTAATTGATCACTAAACCACTGACCGGAGTCCCCATGCTGCTTGAACTTGAATGGAGAACCGACCAGAGGCAGACTCGACTGATTGCCCGACATCCCGGTCAACCGTTGCTTGCCTCGCACCTCAGCCGGAAGTTGTTCGCCATGTTTTTTGTTGAGCAACGGTTTGTAATCAAACAGATCCATCTGTGAAGGACCACCCGCCTGGAACAGAAAGATGACGCGCTTCGCCTTCGGTACGAAATGCAACTGTTTGAGAACTCCACCGGTTCTGGCTGTTGCAGAGGCAGGCGACATCAAATCGCAAAGCGAAATCGCCCCCAATCCCATACCAAACTGATTCAAAAATAATCGTCGATTCATCATCATCTCTTCATTTTCCTAACGCCTGTTACCTGCTCCCTGACGCCTGTTTTTCGCCTACCTTTTCATTACTGCTTCATCGAAGTTCAGCAAAGTATTGGCAACAACACCCACTGCGGCCAACATGGCGGAATCGATTTTTTCATCCGGTTTCCGGTCTCCCACAGAGAGATACTGCTTCGCCCGCCGCGGTTCTTTTTTGAACTGTTCATATTGTGACTGATAGAGGTTTTCGAGAACCTCCAGTTCCTGCCTGGTCGGCTGTCTGGAAGTAAGGATGCGGAACAGATCGCGAAACAGTTGTTCGTTTGGCTGTTTATGCTGTTGTAACAATTTCTGTGCCAACACCCGCGAGGCTTCTACAAATTGCGGGCCATTCATCAAAACGAATGCCTGAAGCGGCGACGATGTTTTCTCCCGCTTCACTCGACAGACATCCCGCTTGGAAGCATCGAGCGTCATCATCACAGGAGCCGGCCCGGTTCGTTTCCAATATGTGTAAAGCGATCGGCGGTACAACCCTTCCCCTTTGCTGCGTGTTGTCGGTTTGAAGGAAACTTCCACTTCATAAGGTTTCACCGGAGGGCCACCGATTTTCTCGACTAACAAGCCGGCTGTGGCAAGCGCGTTGTCACGCAGCATTTCCGCCGGGAGACGGTAACTCGGAGCACGAGCCAACAGACGGTTTTCGGGATCCCGTTTGAGCAACTCTTTCGTGACCGTTGAAGATTGCCGGTAGGTCGCGGACATCACCATCTGTTTGATGAGCCGTTTCACATCCCAGCCATGCGTGATGAAATCATCCGCGAGCCAATCAAGAAGTTTCGGGTGCGTAGGGGGTTCTCCCTGTGAGCCGAAATCTTCGGGAGTGCGCACCAATCCCTGCCCGAAAATCATTTGCCAATACCGATTGACCGTAACACGTGCCGTCAATGGCTGTTTCGGATCGGTCAACCATTTCGCCAGGCCCAACCGGTTTTTCGGCGCATCCTGCGGAAACGGATTCAAACTGGCAGGTGTCATCGATTCGACTTTATCGCCCCGGGCATCATAAGCCCCACGAATCAAAAAGTATGTTTGACGCGGTTGCGCGGTTTCCTTCATCACCATGATTTCCGCAATCGAATCGACCAACCTGTTGTGCTGTTCCCGAATACTCTGGAGTTCACGTTGTGCCTGTTTGTATTCTGCATCGTTCCAGGCCAATTCAAGTTCAACAAGTTCTTCCTGTTGACCGGCGATCAACTGTTGCGGTTTGGTCTCCAGTAATTCCTTGAGCGAAATCCCATCGTACAGTTGTCTGATTTCCGCAGATGTCAACTGCCTGTTGTAAACTTCGAACTCATCCACCAGGCCGTTTGTGAAACCGCGATCCCGCATCCGTTGTCCGATCGTGATGTTATCCCCGCCGCCACCGGTGATCTGTTTGAAAAGGTTGTCTCGCACGACTTCGGTTTCTGCACGAACACCATCGATGTAAATGGCCAGTCCATCCGCTCGCGAGGAACCATCGTAAACAAACGCAACATGAATCCATTTGTTGGTCGGGATTTGATTTTCCGTTTTGACCCGAATCGCATTGCCCGGCCAGAAGTGAATCAGCGAGGCACTCAGTTTTCCTTCTTCAATAAGCAGTTGATACCCGCGCGAACCGGCATCCGTCCAGGCGCGGGAACGATGAAACACAACCGCCCGTTCTTTCACATCCGGTGTGTTCATCCAGAGCGCAACCGTAAACGGTTCGTGCCGTTTGAAATTGCCGACGTTCAGGCCGATGCCATCATCACCACTCAGTTTGACGGCGTTCCCCTTTTTGCCGGGAACCGTTTTGTTGGCCCCTGATATTTTTGTTTCAAAATCGAGATGGGCAATGCGTCCGGGGATCATTGGATGGGCAGGCGGTTTTGTGTTTTTGGAAGGCAAAGCGATCTCTGGAACCGGGGCTTTTTCTCTCGCCTTCCTGATCTCCAGCAACTTCTTTTCGACTTGTTGAATTTTACGTTCCAGCTCGGCAATCTGCTTTTTCTGTTGATCGGTTCTCAACAGCAGCGTCGGTGTCGGAACAGCCGGGGTGAAGTAGGAATACAGCCCGGCTTCGTCGATGTTATCCAGAAAAGAGGAGAGCTGATAATACTCGTGCTGGGTGATCGGATCGTACTTGTGCGAATGACACCGGCAACATAACAGCGTTAATCCCAGAAATGCGGTGCCGATCGTTTCGGTACGGTCGGCGACATATTCGACACGAAATTCTTCGGGCGTACTCCCCCCTTCCACTTTTTGCGGGTGCAACCTGTTGAATGTTGTCGCCAAAATTTGATCATCCGTCGCATTCGGGAGCAAATCACCGGCAAGCTGCTCGGTAATAAACTGGTCGTAAGGCATGTTCCTGTTGAAAGAGCGGATCACCCAATCTTTCCACGGCCAGACGTATCGGTCGCGGTCAACCTGATAGCCGTACGTGTCGCTGTAGCGGGCAACATCGAGCCATTCCGTTGTCATCCGTTCGCCATATCGCGGCGATGCCAAGAGGCGATCAACCAGTTTTTCGTAAGCATTCGGGGAATCGTCAGCCAGAAAGGCATCTATTTCCTCCAGTGTCGGGGGCAGCCCGGTAATGTCGAATGTCAGACGGCGGATCAAACGTTCCTTGCTGGCAACGCCGCCTGGCTGCAACTGATTCTGTTCCAGCTTTTTCAATATGAAATTGTCGATCGGATTGCGCACCCATTTCCCATTTTTCACCTCGGGCACTTCAACCGGTTTTAGCGGGATGAAAGACCACTGCCCTTCGTACTCTGCCCCGGCTTCAATCCACTTTGTCAATAACGTGATTTCTTTTTCAGTCAGTTTCTTTTTCGTGTGTGGGGGCGGCATCACCTCATCAGGGTCTGTTGCCCGCAACCTGTTGAGCAGTTCGCTTTCCTGCGGATTACCGGGAACAATGGCCTGGAATTCAATCGCCGCTTCGCGATCGTCCAGACGCAAATCCGCTTCGCGATGGTTTTCGTCGGGGCCGTGACAGAAAAAACAGTTCTCCGAAAGAATCGGCCACATTTCCTGATTGAAATCGGGCGACGAAACCGGTTCTCCCGCTTCGCCTGACAAAACAAGACAGCAAAGCAAAATCGGAATTCCAGGCAGGGTCAGCAATCGTTGTCTTGAAGACATTTCCATTTTGCCTTAACTCAAAATTTCTTTAATCGGATTATGATCTTCCACGCCGGTCAACCGGAAGTTGAGCCCGTTTGCCTTGAAGGTTAGACGAGTGTGGTCAATGCCGAGTGTGTGTAAAATTGTCGCTTGAATATCATGCACGTGAGCCGGGTTTTCGATCGGATGAAACCCGAGTTCATCGGTCGCCCCGTGTGTCAGCCCCGGTTTGATCCCCGCGCCGGAAAACCACATGGAGAACGCCTGTGGATGATGGTCTCTGCCCATGCTGCGTCCCAAAGCGGCACTCGCTTCAACCATCGGCGTACGACCGAATTCGCCGCCCCAGACAATGAGTGTATCATCGAGCAACCCGCGCTGTTTCATATCGTGAATGAGCGCAGCGGTCGCCTGATCCGTCAACTTGCATTGATTTTTCACGCCTCCTTCCACATTGCTGTGATGATCCCAACCGGCATGATACACCTGAATGAATCGCACACCCCGCTCGGCCAACCGTCGTGCAAGCAAACAGTTGTTCGCGAACGCAGCAGCAGGTTTTTTGAGATCGGCCCCGTAAGCCTCGAGTGTGGCTTTCGATTCCTGCGAAAACTCCATCAATTCCGGAGCCCGGGCCTGCATCCGAAACGCCATTTCGTACGCATCGATGCGTGTTTTGATTTCGGGGTCGTTCAGTTGAGCGTACTGAATCTGGTTCATCGAACGGATCAGATCGAGTGATTCCCGCTGAGCGCGCCTGTCGATCCCTTTCGGATTGGAAACATGCAAAATCGGATCACCCTGCCCGCGAAACGGGACTCCCTGATGTTGTGAAGGCAAAAAACCGGCCGACCACATTCCCGAACCGCCACTCAAACTGCCACCACTTTTCAACACGACAAACGTGGGCAAATCATCCGCTTCATTCCCCAATCCGTAACTGAGCCAGGATCCCATGCTCGGGCGTCCGGGAATTCCAAAACCGGTATTGATAAACAGTTGAGCGGGCGAGTGATTGAACAAATCGGTATGTACCGAACGGACCAGCGTGATGTCATCCGCTACTTTCGCCAGGTGCGGGAGCGTTTCGGAAAGTTCCAGTCCCGATTCCCCATGTTTGGCGAACTTGAAGCGCGGCCCGAGCACGGCGGCATCCGGCTGGATGAACGCATACCGCTGCCCTTTGATAACCGAAGGCGGTATCGGTTTCCCTTCCAGTTCTTTCAGTTTCGGTTTGTTATCGAACAACTCCAGTTGACTCGGCGCACCGGCCATGAACAGATAAATAACCCGCTTCGCCTTGCCTGCGAAATGAGGGACGCCCGGCAAACCTCCGTGCCGAGATGCCTGAGCCGTTTTCCCTGAACCGAGGGCCCCCGCCATCAACGAAGCCAACGCAATTTTGCCCAGTCCGACTCCACAATCCCGAAACAGATGCCGCCGGGTTCGCAGCGATAGCAGATCATTTTGTATCACGTTCATCATAATCCCCTAACTGCAGGACGCTTTGCAACGCACCATGTCAATCGCTTTCAATCGTTCAAATCCGTCGCCCCGAAGGTGCGTCACGACGCACCCTGCTTTACGCCTTGAGCAATTTTCGTAGTGCAGGCTCAAAGACTTTGACATGACGATAAAAACCGAGGTCGGACGGATGTGAGCCATCGGTGGTGTCGTCGCGGTCTTCGCCGAGCAAGGTATCCCCTTTGATGTAGGCCATTTTTTTGAAGCCCGCTTTCAGCAGATTCTGGTACGCTTTCTGGAACTCGGCCCGACTGGTTGCGTGTCGTTTTTGGCGACTCAGCAGAAAAGGCGCGTTCGGATATGTGCGGTCTTCGACCATCAGAATCGGAGTTTCCGGATGGGCCTTTCGAAGTTGTTTGACAAACGGTTCAGTCCGCTCGGCAACTTCTTTAGCAACCATGTTCGGCAAGCAGTCGAGAATATAAACGGCTGGATCCAGTTCACACAGAAAATCCCCCACCTCTTTTTCCAGCTTGCCGTTGCCGGAAAAACCGAGATTGATAATCGGCCTGTTCAACCGACGCCCCAAAATCGCAGGATGAGGCATCCCCGGGCGAGAGGCACACGCCCCATGTGTAATCGATGTCCCGTAAAAAACGAGCGGCTTCTCTTTACGCGGTTCCAGCGGTTCAAAAGAACAACCGGCTGGCACGCCGATTTTCAGAAACTCGGTGCCGTTATAGAGAGGAAGATAAACCGTATACGTCCTCTCCCCCGGAATGATGCCGGAAATGATGGCCGTTTTCATTTCCTGCCTGTTCGGTTTGACCACTGCGAGCCAGCGTGTGTTTCCCTTGTCGTCTTCCGCATACAAATCCAACCCGGAAACACCGGTCGCAGGCATGTGAGGCATCGCCAAACCAGGCGAAGTCACTTTGTAATGTGCATGGATCGAAGTGGAATCGGTGCGAAAACGAACGAGCATTCCTGCACTGTGCCGCGAGAGATTCCAGACGGCTGAGCGAACTTTCCCCTTGGCGCGAGCAGGCAGACGGTCGAAGTATTTTTCGGTATCGTCCCAACCGCGGCCTTCTACGCCCCAGTCTCTGACATCGTGCCAGGCAATATCGCCTCTGGCAACATTCGCTTTTACCGATTGCGAACCGGCAGAAAGAAAAGCTCCGCCTGCCACAGCAGACGCCGAATACGTGAGAAAACTTCTACGAGAATACATCGCCTTGCGTTCCTTCGTTGCGTTGGGCAAAATCATTGCTCAAACAGGAAAACGGATCACCCATGCGACGGATCTACAGGCGGGAGGCCGATTCCTTCCCGTTCTTGCGGAAAGGATAGCTCAATAAGGCAGGCTGCCACGAGATCTTCGCGACAGAACAATTGTATCCAAAAACATCAGAGAACTCAAATGAAATTTGCGGAGATGGCCCAAATGGAACGCCGCAAATGGTGCGCTTTGCCTGTTCCGATTCGGAAACAGTTTGACGCCGTTGTCAATGCGCCTGCTGGCAATTTGCATTCTGCTTCCAGTTCCTTCTGTCTGGTTTTAAGCTTGCAATCCATTGCATCACTTCCTGAAATAACGTTACCCTTGTGCACGAACGATAACATCATCCCGCAAAACACGTTACAGCTACAAGATTAACTCGGGACAGCCAAAGTATCCTTGTGCCCGCCGGTTGATGCGGTCGCTGATGGCATGTCTGAAACCTTGGTCTTTTAATCAATAAGTGAATATACATGCTGTATCGATGTCCGTTTTCCTTTCCAGAACATATCAATCCAGAACCTGTCAATAATGAAACGATTTCTCCCGCTAGTGGCTTGCCTGTGGTTGGTCGCATTTTATCTCTTTTTTTATTCGCAGGAATTACCGAACGCACAAAAAAAGGAAAACGGACAGCAGCCAACCCGTTGGGATGTCTGGAAAGAGGTTGACTATTTCCTGCTGGAAAATATCGCCCCGGTTCGCGATGAAAAAGCTCCCCCCTCCGGCTGGAAATATCTGCCTGAAAGAACCGGTTTTCTGCTTGTTGCTCTTTCCGTCTATTGGGTTGCGTATTGTCTGGGAAGCGGTTTGTTTCATCTGATGCGTGGAAAGATCAAGCTGATCGGTCGGCTCGAATGGCACGCGCTTTCATTGGCGGTGGGGCTATCCGGAGTTTCCCTGATTACACTTGGTCTCGGTCTGCTTGGCTTGTTGAATCGCTTTGCTTTTCTGGTCACTTATGCCGGGATCATCCTGTTTTGGGCGATCATGCACGCTAAAGATGCGGGGAGTTTTCGGGCGTGGATCGGACGGATCAATTCGTCGTTTCTGCTGATGTATCACAAGGTATCGAATGCGCAATTGCCACTCAGTTCACCCCGAATTTGGGGCTCGGCGATTCTGCTCCCCTTTCTGGTAGCGATCTTTCTGGGGGCCATGCTGCCTTCGATCGATTTCGATGTCAAGGAGTACCATTTTGGTGGCCCGAAAGAATTTTATCAGGCGGGCGAGATTCATTTTCTGCCTCACAATGTTTACACCAGCTTTCCATTTCTGACTGAAATGCTGACACTGACCGGCATGGTTCTTTATGGAGATTGGTACTGGGGGGCAGTTGCAGGCAAGGCAATCCTCGCAGGGTTTGCACCGCTCACTGCCTGGTTCGTTTTTCTTTTTATCCGGCGAAGATGGGGAGAGACCGCCGGTTGGCTCGGCGCGATTATTCATCTGACAATCCCGTGGACCTATCGAATTTCAGTGATCGCCTACACCGAAGGGGGACTCTCTTTTTATTTGGCTGCAACACTCCTGGCGAGCGCGGTGACGATCGATCTGCTCGACAAAAGGAAAGCAACGGGTGCCTGCCTGTTGTGCACCGGTTTTCTGGCAGGTAGTGCAGCCGCGTGCAAATATCCCGGATTGGTTTCAGTCACGATCCCGATTTCGTTTTTCATCCTGGGCTATTATCTGCGTTCCGTGTTCAAAAAAGAACGCACCTGGAAAGATGTCGGCGTCGCAGCGGCGCTGTTCATTCCGGGAACGCTTCTCAGCTTCGGCCCCTGGCTGGCCAAAAACATGTACGAAACGGGCAATCCGGTCTATCCACTGCTTTATTCGGTTTTTGGCGGAATCGACTGGGATGACCAGCTTGACGCAAAATGGAAAGCTGCCCATAGTCCGGATCATCATCACCTTTCCAATCTATGGACAAGCCTGATTGATGTCACCAGTATCAACGATTGGCAATCGCCTTTGGTTTTCGGTTTCAGTGTGATCGCGATGGGGATTTATCTCCGCAGGAACAGAACGATATTCTGGCTATCGCTTTATCTGGCGTGGCTGTTTTTGTCGTGGTGGACATTGACGCATCGTATTGATCGTTTCTGGGTGCCGATGTTGCCTGCCGCATCGATACTGGCGGGTGTTGGAGCGGGCTGGCTGCTCAGCAAAATGAAAGGATATTTTGCGATTCCGCTTCTGATTCCGATTATCTTCAACCTGGCCTTTATCACAACAGAATTATGTGGTTACAACGCCTATTTGATTCGCCTCAACGATGCCAAAAGAATCACCGCGAACATCACCTCGCCGGAAGTCGTTTACTTGAACCGATACACGATCTCGCGACCCGGGCGGGTTCTTTGTGTTGGAGAAGCCGAACTGTTCGATGCGGAATTTGAATATGATTACAACACCGTGTTCGATTACTCGCTGTTCGCTTATTGGATCGGTCAGCCCGACCCAGATTTACCGGAAGGCGAATGGAAAAATCGTTCCGCCAAAGAAATTCGCGAGAAGCTTTCGTCGAGAAACATCAGCACCATTCTGGTCAACTGGCAGGAAATTCTTCGTTACCGCACCAGTTACAAATACACCGATTTCGTCACACCGAAGCGGTTTCAGTACCTACAAGACGAAAAGATTATTGGCCAACCGCTTGAACGAACGCCGTTTTATCGGGAAGCGAAAACTCTTTCCGATCAGCAACGAACCGAAATCGAAAACTGGGCGCCCGAGCTGTTGATAGAAATCGATGGCAAACCCTACTTCATCACCACACAGATTTTCCCCGTGTTGTAAAAAGCCCCTGTGAAAAAGCGAGCCGGGTCCGCCATGAGAAAACTTTTAACCATCCTCAACGTGATGATCAAGGAAGGAAAAAATGGAACGAAAATGAAATCGTCACTTGATTTTCAAGACAGTCGCTTAATAGCTCAAATAGCTCACATGAACGGAGCAGATCTTCCTCATGTGTCATGCTCATAGTTCAAGTGCAATTGTATGTGATATCATAGAATAAAGAAGGTAACCGTTCACACCCCGGGGAGGAGTGACGGGGGTGGTTGATTGGCGAAGGTTTTCGTCAGGGAATCGGTCAGATACTCGAAGACATTGCGTTTTTGCTGTCGGCAGGTTTCAATGATCGTCAACATCGTCTCCACAAAACGACTCCCCTTTTCGCTTTGGGAACCGAACGACAGTTTTCGCCAAATGACCGCATGACGCAGCGCCCGTTC